>CAZFOP010000017.1:0-19327 GCA_964520085.1 uncultured Solibacteraceae bacterium
GCGCGCTGGCACACGTGGAAGTTTCAGAGTAACACAGTTGATTTGCCCGCTTCCCGTGGGCCTTCCGGGGGGGGCGGCAAGCCCCAGCGCTTGTACAATCGCGTACTATGGAGGGCATGATGCTACATCGCCCGATCGCCGCCGCGTGCGCGGCACTACTGGCCTGCGCCTGTTTTGCCCAGGCGCCCGTTAAGAAAGGAAAGTCCCAAGTGAAAAAGCAATCATACGGAAAAATGCCGGACGGCACTCCGGTCGACTTATACGTGCTCACCAACGCCAACGGCATGGAAGCCGGGTTGATCACTTACGGCGGCGCGCTACGTTCGCTGACGGCGCCCGACCGCCACGGCGCGTATGCCGACGTGGTGCTGGGAATGGACACGCTGGACGGTTACCGCGCCCAGACCGCCTGGTTCGGCGCACTGATCGGCCGCTACGGCAACCGCATCGGCGGCGCGAAATTCGCGCTTGAGGGCAAGACCTACAAGTTGCCCGCCAACGACGGCCCCAACACGCTGCACGGTGGCTCGCACGGCTTCGGCAAGCAGGTGTGGCAGGCGCGCGAAGTGGCCTCCGCGGAAGGGCCAGCCATCGAGTTCAACTACGTCAGCAAGGACGGCGAGGAAGGCTTCCCCGGCACCTTGACTACCAAAGTGGTTTACACGCTGACGAACAAGAACGAGCTGAAGATCGATTACACAGCCACCACCGACAAGCCTACCGTCGTCAACCTCACCAACCACGCCTACTTCAACCTGAAGGGCGCCGGCGAGGGCGACATCCTCGACCATCAGGTGATGCTCGACGCCAGCCGCTTCACGCCGGTCGACGCCACGCTGATTCCTACCGGCGAGCTGCGGGCCGTGAAAGGTACGCCGTTCGATTTCACCAAGTCCACCGACATCGGCGCAAGCATTGGAAGCGACGACCAGCAGATCAAGTTCGGCATGGGCTACGACCACAACTGGATACTCGATAAGAATGCCGCCACGCTGACCAAGGCAGCCGAAGTGTACGAGCCGAAGACCGGCCGCGTGATGCAGGTTTGGACCACCGAGCCGGCACTCCAGTTCTACACCGGTAACTTTCTGGACGGCAAGCTTCCTGGCAAGGGCGGCAAGGTGTACCCGCATCGCGGCGGATTCTGCATGGAGACGCAGCACTACCCGGATTCGCCGAACAAGCCCGCGTTTCCCTCCACCGAGTTGAAGCCGGGGGCCACCTACCACACGACTACCGTCTACAGCTTCTCGGCAAGATAGCTCGGGAGTCCTCCACACGGGCAGGCGGATTATGGTTCAGTTTCCGACGTGGCCGACGAACCGGACGTCGAAGAATACTCCCCTCTATTGCTTCTGAAACCAAGGAGGGACCTCAAGCCAACTGGCGGGGAACGTGTCGTCCTCCTCGGCGGAGACTGTTGTGCCCTGATGATAGAGAGTGCGCCAGCCCTCAGAGGTACTCTGCCAAATGGTGGCGCGACGAGTGACGCGCTCAACCTGGCGCAGAGTGTAGGTGAGAAGGTAGGTGCCCGGGCCGAGCCGGCGAAGGGCGTGGTCGTAACATTGCCAGCCTGCGGCAGCTGCGTCGACAGGTGGATGTTGCTCCAACCCCGAGAGGATAAAATCGCGGCTGTACCGGCGGCCTGAAGCGCTCGTCTCCCAATACTCGGGCGCCGTGGCTTTTTCGAAATCGGCACGCGTCGAGCCGAATTCCCGTGTGTGGAAGATAGGCTCCCGAAGCCGGAGCTGTCCGAGCACTGAAACTAGATCGGGATCGGTGCGCGTAAAAACGCCTTTGTTCACCATAGTCTCATTTTAGGATCTCTGCACGCGGATTACGCGCCAACCGGAAACCGCCCACCGCCGGGCCGGGAATGCCCGGCCCCTACAGTTTCAGGCCCTTCAGGTACTCTCGAAACGGCTCTCCCAGGTCGTGCCGGCGGAGGGCATATTCCACGGTGGCCTTGAGGAATCCCAATTTGTCGCCCGCGTCGCAGCGTTTGCCCTCGAACCGGTAGGCATAGATGGGCCGGCTGCGCAGCAAATGCCGCAGCGCGTCGGTCAACTGGATCTCGCTGCCAGCGCCAGGGTCGATCGCCTGCACGCAGCCGAAGATCTCCGGCGTGAGCACGTAGCGGCCGATGATCGCCAGATTGGAGGGCGCGTCGGTCGCCTTCGGTTTCTCCACCAGATCGCGGATGCGATAGACACGATCGCTCGATCCGTTGTGGCTGACCGGTTCGGCATCGATCACGCCATACGCCGAGATCTGGTCGCGCGGCACCTCCATCACCGCCAACACCGGTGCGTTAAAGAACTCGTAAACGTCCAACAACTGGCGCAGGCATGGCGTTTCGGCATCGATCAGATCGTCGGCCAACACCACCGCGAACGCCTCGTCGCCCACCAACTCCTGGGCGCGCAGAACGGCGTGCCCCAGCCCCAGCGCCTCCTTCTGGCGTGTGTACGACACATTGATCATGTCGGAAATGCCCCGCACAATCGCCAGCAGCTCTTTCTTCCCCCGGCTCTCCAGCAGGTATTCGAGCTCGAAGCTGACGTCAAAATGATCTTCGATGGCAGTCTTGCCGCGACCGGTCACGATGATGATGTTCTGAATCCCGGAGTGGATAGCCTCCTCCACGCCATATTGAATGATCGGCTTATCGACGATCGGGAGCATCTCCTTAGGCTGCGCCTTGGTAGCCGGGAGGAATCGGGTACCGAGACCCGCCGCCGGGAAAACGGCCTTTCGCACTTTAGCTGGCATCTCCTACAGTTTGAGGCCGGAACTCGCCGGTTGGCAAGCGGCCGATTGTTTCCCCGCGCCGGCTGTGGTATCAATTAAGGAACCTGGGGAAACCAAAATGGCTTACGTAATCGCAGAACCTTGCATCGGAACGAAAGACACCGCCTGCGTCGACGCTTGTCCGGTCGATTGCATCCACCCGAAGAAAGACGAACCCGGTTTCGCCGAAGCGGAGTTGATCTACATCGATCCGGTGGAATGCATCGACTGCGGCGCCTGCGTACCCGTATGCCCCGTGTCGGCGATCTTTGCGCTCGACGATCTGCCCGAAAAGTGGGCTGACTTCACTGCACGCAACGCCGCCTATTACAAGAAATAGGCGACGGTGCCGTCCCGACGCCGCACGAGAGTATCCCAGAAGCGAACACCCCCCGCGCGGCCGCGTCCCGGCATGTGATTCCAGTTAAACGGCATCGGCGCTGGCACGCGAAGTGCTCCTACCGCCGGTATGTTCAGCGATTTTCGGTTCGCCCTGCGCTCGCTCCGGCGCAACCCCTCGTATGCGGCGGTGGCCGCGCTTTCGATCGCCTTGGGGATCGGCGCCAACACGGCCATGTTCAGCATGGCGGACGCAATGTTGCTACGGCCGGTTCCAGTGCCCCATCCATCGGCTGTGCTGAACCTGCGTTCCCAGCTTCGCGGCCGTGGAGCGGGTTCGATGTCATATCCGGATTACGTGGATTTCCGCTCGAAGACACGCGCCTTCTCCGGGCTGACGGCATTCCGGTTGGGCACATTCGGGTTTGCGGCCGACAGGCAGGCGCTGCCCGAAATGCGGGCGGGCGTGCTGGTGAGCGGCAACTTCTTCGATGTGCTCGAGGTCGTGCCGCAACTGGGCCGGGCTTTCCGGCGCGAGGAAGACGCCGTCCCGGGCCGCGACGCAGTAACCGTGATCAGCCACGACCTGTGGCAGCAAGACTTCGGCTCGGCACCCGACATCGTGGGACGAAAAATCCTGCTGGATGGCATCGAGTTCGCCGTCGTCGGCGTGGCTCCAGAGAGTTTCACCGGAACGGACCAGTATTTTCGTCCCTCCCTCTATGTTCCGCTGATGATGGCGCCGCGTCTGTCGAACAACGATCGCAATCTGCTGGTCAGCCGGGACGACCGCGAGTTGCAGGTGAAAGGGCGGCTGGCACCGGGCGTCAGCGCCGAGCAGGCCGCAGCGGAAGCAGGCGTGATCGGGAACGGCCTCGCGCAGGCTTATCCGGCCATCAATCGGGATTGGTCCGCCGTCATCCGCACCGAACTCCAGGCGCGCGAGGATCAATCGAGTGGGGACACAAATCTGGTGAGGATGCTACTGGTGCTGGCCGGCGTGGTGTTGCTGATCGCCTGCGCCAACGTAGCGAACCTGACGTTGAGCCGGGGAATGGCGCGTTCCGGGGAAATTGCCGTACGGCTGGCCATCGGAGCGGGGCGTTGGCGGCTGGTGCGGCAGTTGCTGGCAGAGAGCGTGGTGATCGCGGTGGCTGCCGGCGCCGCCGGCGTCCTGCTGGCGGAGTTGTTCGTGGACCAGTTCTCGCATTGGCGAATACCGGCACAAATCCCGCTCGAGATCAACGCGCGCATGGATACGCGCGTGTTGCTTTACAGCTTGGGCGCCGCGCTTGCCAGCGCCCTGTTCTTCGGTTTGATTCCGGCGATCAAGGCCACCCGGGCCGATATCGCAACCGCACTGAAGGCCGGGGGCAGGACAGCCTCGGCGCATCGGCATTTTTGGGGTAGAAACGCTCTGGTGGTCGCCCAGGTCGCGGGAAGCATGTTTCTGCTGGTGTTGACGGCGCAGATGTATCGCGGCTTGTCGCACGAGCTCTCTGCGCCTCCCGGCTTCCGCTCTTCCCAGATGCTGATGGCCAGCTTCAACCCGCAACTGGTCCACGCGACCGACGAGCAGGGTCGCAGTTTTTATGATCGTCTGGTGCAGGGTGCCCGCCAATTGCCGGGTGCAAGGTCGGCGGCGCTGGCGGAACTGGTCCCGCTGGCGAACGGATTGAACGAGGTCTCCATCGTGCCGGACGGCTATCAACTGCCAAAGGACAGCACTTCGGTCGACGTGAACGACAATATCGTGGGCGACGGGTACTTTCGCACCGCGGACGTGCCGATCTTGCAGGGGCGGGAATTTCTCGAGACCGACACGGTGAGTTCGCCTCGCGTCGCAGTCGTCAACCAACACCTTGCGGAGAAGTACTGGCCGAACCAGAATCCCGTAGGCAAGCGTTTTCGATTGGGCGGCCCGAAAGGCGATTGGGTCGAGGTGATAGGTTTGGCGAAGACGAGCAAATACAACGCTCTGGTCGAGCCGCAGTTCGATTTTCTCTACCTGCCATTCGCCCAGAACTTTCGCACCGAGATGAACCTGCTGATCGCCACGGCCGGGCCTTCCGCCAGCATGGCGCAGCCGTTGCGCTACCTCGCCAAGTCCATCGACTCGAACCAGCCGGTAATTCTACTGCGCAGCATTGAGGAGCAGTTTCGCGACCGTGCCACCAAGGTCTTTAACGCAATTATCGGGTTAATTGGCGGCATGGGGCTGCTGGGCCTGGCGCTGGCGCTGTCGGGAATCTATGGCGTGATGTCCTGGTCGGTGGCGCGCCGGCGGCGCGAAATCGGCATTCGCATGGCGGTGGGCGCGGGCCGGCCCGCCGTGGTGGGCATGGTGCTGAAGCACGGAGCGCTGCTCGGCGCTGGTGGTGCGGGGCTCGGGCTGCCGCTTGGCCTCTGGTTGGGCCGCGGCCTGGCCACCAGTATGTCGATGCCGGTGCTCGACTGGCGCATTGCGGCCTTGGTGGCGCTGGGGCTGCTCGCGATGACGCTTGCCGGGGCGTACATCCCCGCACGCCGCGCTTCGCGCCTGGACCCCAACACGGTGTTGCGGGAGGAGTAGCGGGAATATGTGGCGCACGCGCTCGTGCGTGCCGCGTCAACACTCGTGCCGACGTCCGCCGCTCCGGGGCGCAGGCGTCGAGAAGAGTTTCGATGCGGCACGCTCGAATGCGTGCGCCACGGTAACGGGCCCGCTGCGAATGGCCGACACGGGCACACTCATTGGATATAGATTCGTACCCGGTTGCTCTCGATGTTCGACCCCGATGGAGTCGCCCCGGACTTCAAAGTCAGGAAGACAGGATTCGTTTCCCCTACTGGCACCTGCACGTTCAACTGAAACACACCGTCAATCAACCCCGGAGCGGCCCCGGCATATAGAATGCTAGCCTCGACACCGCTGGCGTCGACTACCTGAAGCTGGTTGACTACTTGCGATAAGGGAGCGGCCCCGACGGCAAGCGCACCGTCGGTAAGGCCGGACGGCCAGGACACCCCAGTTCCGAATAGCGTGACGATCGATCCCGCAAGTGCCGGGTTGGCGAAGGAATTTACCGTCCGATCCTGATTCAGAGCGGCCGCCGACGGCCCGCCGCCGCTCATAAACAGTCCCATCGACTGCGACTGCGCGAACTGCATCGCCAGCGTACCCGACGGCAGCATCACCTGCATCGGTACCGGCGTGTTCCCAAAATACTGGCCGAGTTCAAACGGAACCTGCAGATTGATCTGATTCGGCCCCACGTACAGCAACGGCGCTGAGGTACCGTTAACCACAACCTGCACTCCCCCCAAGCTGGTTGGAAACTTGCCCGACGCGTTGAGCACCGCGGATTGGGCCACAGGTGCCAGGTCGAAGCCGAACAGGGAAACCAGCGCCCCGGGGTACAACCCGAGGTTCACAGCGAACGACGCCGCGTTGCCGAACCCGACCACCGCAGGCGCGCTCACGGCGAAGTCGGAGGGGAGTTGCAACACCGCGATCTGGCCGGAAACCAGCAGCAGGTTCCCCGATGCATCGAACACTGGCGGGCCGTTGAGGGTACCGGTTGGGAGGCGAACGAGAGACTGCGGCTGCGAGCTGGATGCGTCCAGCCGCAGCACAAAGTCGGCGCCGAGATTGGGAACGGCGGGCATGCTCGGAAATTGCGCGGAAGAGCTTGTCCCGGTAAGATACGCGTTGCCTGCCGAATCCAGCGTGATGCCGTGAGCGGTCGCGTCCGGCGACTGGCCCAGGTCGGTTGAATAGATCTGCTTGGTTCCGTCGGAGCTCAACTTCGCAGCGAATAGCCCGGGAGTCGAGATCGAGGCATGCGACATCAACGTGCCGGTGTACGATGCGTACTCGCCAAACAGGTTCACGTCTCCCTGGGAGTCTTCGGCCATGCCAAGGTACAAAGTGGCTCCCAGGAAGCTAACGTATGTCGACCAGACGAGCTTGGAACCGTCGGGCGACAGTCGCGTAACAAAACCGGAAGCAAAGGGGTAGGCGCAGCCGCAGCTATTCTGCGGCGCGCCGGTGGTCACCGGGAAATTGGTCGTATTGGTGATGCCAGAAACGGTGACGCTGCCACTTGCATCCACCGCCAGGCCGTTCACCGAGGTGTAGGTGGACTCATTTGGGATGCAGGAACTGCCGCCGGAGCAATCGCCGTAGCTGCCCCCCAGCAGCGTGCTGTAAATCAGCTTGCCCGCAGGCGAGATCTTGGCGATGAATCTAGTGAAAAACGTGTTGCCGATCCCGTCCGCTCCGCCGCCCTTAGTCTGGAATGCGCCCTCCGTCACCGGAAAATCCAACTCATCGGTTGCGCCGGTGACGTAGGCATTGCCACTGGCGTCGAAAACGATCTGATCGGCGCTGGAAGAATAGGGATAGGCCGACTGGTGGCCGCACAGATAGGTAGCGAACAGAAGTTGGGTACCGGTAGGATCCAACTCGATTACGAAAGCGGCGGTGTGGTAAGGCACCTTCTGAGACACGATCGGGTTGACCAGATTGAAATCGTCGGAGTTTGTGGAGCCAACGATCCAGATATTCCCTTGCGGATCGATGGCGGCGGCGGAGGGCTGGTCGTCGCCGCTTCCGCCGAGGACAGGGAGATTCCCGTCCTGAAATGAAGCCGTGCCGAGTGCCGCGAGTGCGATCGCCTGCCTCTCGGTGCCAAAGACCGACGTGGCCGTTTGGGTGCCAACGAGCAAAAGGTCACCGCTTGGCATGGGAAGGACACTGCTGTAAGTTACCCCTTGCCCGGCGAAACCCGAGGGGAACTGCAACTGCACCTGCGCCGGAATTGGGACCGCGAGAACGGAGAATAGCGCAATCCTCATGAACATACTACTAAGACCCTGGCGAGGCCATTTCCACTACAGCAGTAGAAAAGATCTTGACTGGAGGGTCGGCTCTCAGGCGGCAACCCGTCCTCTCGCCTGCCAACCGGGCTTCACGCCTTCCGGTATGTGGCGCTGCAGGTGTCGGTCTCCCACAGCTTGACGAACTGGATGTCTACGCCGGAGAGAGAAGGCAGTGCCGCCTCGACTTCTTCGTAGATGAACCGGGCCATGTTTTCGGCCGAGGGGTTCAGCTTGTCGAACGGAGGAAAATCGTTGAGCCACTGATGATCCATGCGGTCGATCACCGCGTGGAGCGCTTTCTTCAGTTCGACAAAATCCACCAGCAGGCCGATCTCATTCAGCTCCTCGCCCGCCAGCGACACCTGGCAGCGGTAATTGTGCCCATGCACGTTTTCGCACTTGCCTTTGTAATTGCGCAGCGCGTGGCCGGCGGAGAAAGTCTCTTCAATGGTGACTTCAAACATGGAAAAACTCCTCTACATCGTCCAGGCTGGTGGTGAAGCTGTAATCCGGCAGGCTGTCCAGGAACACCTTGCCGTAACTCTTCTGGGTGATGCGGTTATCTAGAAGCACGAGCACGCCACGGTCCGACTTACTGCGGATCAACCGGCCGAATCCCTGCTTCAGCGCGATAGCGGCCTGAGGAATCTGGTAATCGTAAAACGGATTGCCACCGCCCGCGCGAATCGCCTCAATGCGCGCGTTCACCACCGGATCGTTGGGCACCGCGAAAGGGAGTTTGTCGATGATGACACAGCTCAATTGATTGCCCGGCACATCCACCCCCTGCCAGAACGACGAGGTCGCGAACAACACCGCGTGCGGCGTGGAGCGAAACTCCTCGAGCAGCGCCGTGCGCGGGCCGGTGCCTTGCAGCAGCGTCGGGTAATCGATCTCCAGCGACACGCGGTCATACACCAAGCGCATCTGCTGGTGGCTCGTGAAAAGCACAAATGCGCGGCCGCGGCTATGTTCCAGAATGCGGACCACCTCGTCGGCGGCGGCCTTGGTGAACGCCGGACTGCGCGGCTCGGGCAGATGTTCCGCCACATAGAGCAGTGCCTGCTTTTGATAATCGAAATGCCCCGCGACGATCAACGTGCGCGGATTCTTCACGCCCAAGCGGCCCTGCACGTATTCGAAGCCTCCGGAAACGGCCAGCGTGGCTGAGGTCAGCACCACGGTTTCGACCTGGTCGAACAGGCGCTCGGAGAGGATGCTGGAAACCTCGATCGGCGTGGCTTGCAGGAAGCAGCCGCGCCCGCGCCGTTCCACCCAGAACACGTACCGCTCGTCGTCCTCTTCGAGAATGAAGCGCAGGGCGAGCATCAGTTCCTGATTGCGCCGCGCCAGCGGGATAACCTCCTCCGGCGGATTCTGCAGCAGCTTCAAGTGCGAGCCCACCAGCTCCAGCACAACCATCAGGTTGCTGTACACTTCGTCGTTCGCATCGCGAAAGGCGTCGCGGCCCTGAAACGCGACACGCCGTTCCTGTTCCGGAAACAGGGCGAAGAACTGCTCGGCAAGCTGCCCCATGCGCTCCAGCACTCGGTCGAGCTCGGGCGTCGCGAACTTCTTCATGCGGCTGACCACGGCGATGTCGCGGCGCAGCTCTTCAAAGCGGTAGCTGCTGAGGGTAACGCCGAAGTATTGCCCAGCCACGTCTTCGATCTCGTGGGCCTCGTCGAAAACCACCGCGTGGTATTCGGGCAGGACGCCACCTTCGCGGTTATCGTCGCGTAGCGCCAGGTCGGCGAAGAACAGGTGATGATTGACGATGACGATGTCGCTCTCCGCCGCGCGCTGGTGCATCAGGGTGAGGAAGCAGCGGGAGAAGTTCGGGCACTTCTGACCGGAGCAAAGCTCGGAACGCGCATCCATCTTGGCCCAAGCGGTGGAAGACTCGGGCAGTGTCTTGATCTCCGCGCGGTCGCCGAACTCGGTCGTCTTTTCCCATTCGCGGATGATCTCGAAGTCGGCTACCTCTTCCAGACCCGCGAACACGGCCTGCTTTTCGCTGTCGTAAATCTTCTGCCGGCAGGCATAATTATTGCGGCCCTTCATGTAGCAAACTTTGAGCGGCCGCTCGAAGTGCTGCTGCAGGAACGGGACGTCCTTGAAAAAGAGCTGCTCCTGCAGGTTCTTGGTCCCAGTGGAAACCACGATGCGCTTGCCCGAGGCGAGCGCGGGCACCAGGTATGCGAGCGTCTTGCCGGTTCCCGTGCCGGCCTCGACAATCAGGTGCCGCTTGCCGGCCAGCGCCGCTTCCACGGCTTCCGCCATTTCCACTTGGCCGGCCCGGAATTCGTAATTCGGATGCCACTTGGCGAGTGTGCCGTAGGCCGAAAAGAAATTGCGCGCGCTACTGCTGCGGGCCTGGGTGGGCATGGGGATGACTTGATTGTAGCAAGCGCCCGCGCGTGAACCCTCCCGGATCGAGCCAAAAGGAAGAATACGGGCAAGCTAAAGCATGCCCCACCTACAGCGGCAATTCGTGCAGCAGCGCCGGGAAGACGGCCTGCACGAATGCGGCGCCAGTCTGCTCCGCCGCGTCGATGCCGGCCGATCCCACGGGAACAGTGATTCTCACCAGCGCCGTATCGCTGCGCCGGTAACGAATCGAATCCGCCACTGCCCAGAACTTGGCTGCGTACTCGGTGGCAATCACCCGGTTGTGGCTCTGATACCAGTACAGGGTGACGCTCTTTTCGTCGCCATGCTGCACCACGTAGCGGTTCACCGTGATTGGCGCGTCCCAATCCGCCACGCGCAGGGAAAGGAAATCCTCCTTCACGGGCTCCCAGCCGGCGCCCGGCAAGCAGTTCTTCGGAGAGTGCGGCGCCTGGCCGTAGCGCTGCGTTCGAAAGTAAGCGATGTACAGGCCTGCGACCTGCCTGGTGGTCTGGTTCACATAGAACCGGTTCAGCGTGTCGTCCGCCTTGAGAAGTTCCAATATCGCTGGATCCAGCGGAAAATCTCTGACAATCAGCCAGTCGCCGATCACAGAGGGAAACAGCACCAGCGGCTCGACCGGTGGCGTGGTCTCCGCGCGCGAGGCAAAGGCATAGAACGCCAGCGCTTCCAACAGCAGGATGAACGCCACCACGCGGACGTACGGGTTCTTCGTCATGCCCGCGCCTCCGCGCGCCGCGCGCCGAGCCGGATCGCGAGAAGAATAATCCGATGGAAGAAGAACAGGATCACGCCGGCGGAAAGAAAAATCGCCATTCCGGTCGATTCATGGAAAAAACCTTCGGCCAGGTCGCTGCGGATCTCGGAGAGAATCCCGGTCACCATCACTCGCCCGGCGTTGGCAATCAGCGCCACCGGAATGGTAGCCAGGAACAACACCACCCGCAGCCAGGCACGCTTCTCGAAGAAATAGCCGTACACCAGGGAGAGAAACGTCAGCGAGAGCAACGAGCGTATGCCGCTGCACGCTTCCACCACGGAAAGCTGCTGGCTTGGCAGATCGAGAACGTTACCTTCCCGCATCACCGGAATGCCGATCCCGAGCAGCCCCGCCGCCGCCATGCGCGTAGCCAGGATTTGCAGCGGGAAGGTCAGGCTGTTGTAGACCACGGTGGGAATCGGCACCATGAAAAACAGCAGGAACAGAGGGAACGCCAGTTTCCGCAGCACCGGCACGCCGCCCACCGTCCACACCACGCCGATCAGCGTGACCACCAGCGCGGTGCGTGCCGTGAACAGCTCGACGCCCAGCGTACCGACGAGGAGTTGCGAACCGCCCCAGACCACCAGCAGCAGGCCCCACCAGGTGGGTCGCGGTTCGGTCGCCAGCAGCTCCTCGCGCCGCCTCCAAACGATGTACCCGGCAACCAGAGGCACGAAAAACCCGTGGCCCATGTCGGGATCGCCCCACCACTGAAGGATTAGCCTGTGCAGGACCGGCGCGTAGCAGACCAGAAGTGGCACCGCAATCCAGCCGATCGCCGCCCAAGGCACGCGCATCTTCGGAGTGGGTTCCGCAACAGCGGTCATAGGGTCCTCGCTTATCATATCAACCAGCGGCTGCGGCCCGCCGGAAAGGTGGCCAAAAAGGTGGGGCAGGCTTCAGCCTGCCAACGCCCGCTTGCGGGCGGGGATCGTCGACGTTAATTCCGGCTCCGCCGAGCCGGGTCTCGGGTGGATGGGGATTTCGCATCAGGTGTTGCGTGACTAACTTGAAGGCGCTTCCGAGGAGGCCGCTCTCCGAAACTGTCGCTGGCCGACACTTCCGCGGGAAGGCGACTTCGCGGTCATGTAGGTTCGTGAACCCTACACCGTTTCAGTGGAATCCGCCGCCTCACAGCCAGCCGCAAGCAGCAAGAACGTCGCATTGCGTCGCGCACAACACGATGCACGCCGCAGGCCGACTGCATTGTAATCATGTGCGGATGTCGTGCGACCGGATTTCCCTCAAAGGATGTCCGACGTTTGATAATATGGTCCACTCTCCCTTAGACTCGACGGCGATGATTGGGGGTGTGGATGAAGAAATCACTGGCTCTTGGTTGCCTGACGATGAGTCTGGCTCTCTCGACGTGGACTTCTCAACCCCTTTCCAACTTCGCGAATACCGCCGCGTCACCGGCCAGCCCGGTGCTCCAGGGGTTCGGCTCGGTTGCCTTGGCCGCTGCTCCGGCCACTGCCCCGGCCGCCCGCGGGATCTACGTGTGGCCCTACCCCTGGGCGGTGAAGAAGGGAGACTTCGACAAGGCCCTTGCTGTCCCGGGCGTCGACGGGGTCGGTGTGCATGTCGACTGGTCGGAGATTTCGCCCGCGCTCAAGACCTACGACTTCACGACCATAGACCGCCAGTTCGCTGCAGCGCGCTCGCATCATTTGGCCGTGGAGCTTGCGGTCGCGGCGGGCAAAGGTACGCCGAAGTGGCTTTTCGCGCCGTCTCCGCTCGGCATGGGCCTGCGGCGCCTCGATTTTAAGATGACGTACCACGGCGGTCAGGAGCCGTGCCAGGACGTCTCGATGCCGCCGCCCTGGGATCCTCGCTACCAGGACGCGTTCGCGGACATGCTGGCGCAGTTGTCCCGCCACCTGCAAGAGACGGGCTATGACCGTGACGTGACGGCGATCAAGCTCACGGGCATGAACACTCTGACCGAGGAGCTCGGGCTGCCCAACGAACGCCCCGAGGAATCCACCAACCCGAGCCCGTGCGTCACGCACAGTCCGGGCATCTGGGCGGGGGTGGGGTATCGACCGTCCCTCGTCGTTCAGGCCATGCAGGGGATCGCGGCGTCGTATGAGCGCTATTTTCCGCACACGTTGGTCGTCCTGCCCATCATCGTGATGTTCGCCTTTCCGCCCATCGGCGAAGTTGGGCCGCCAATGCCGAGGTCCCAGGCGATCGGGATCAACAACAAGCTCCTCGACGACCTCGTGCGCACGGCGGCGCAAACCATCCCCGGGCACCTGGCGGTGCAGGACTGTTTCCTGCTGGACACATTGCCGGCCGATCAGCGGACCGTGAATCTTGCGCGCGCCAACAACATCCCGACGGCATGGCAGACCAACGTCTGGTTCGGCAAGAATGGCAATGGCGCCGCATGCTCCGGAGGCGGCAACGGGTTCCAACAGGAGATGCAGAACGCGATCCCGTGCAGCGAATCTTCCTTCCTCCGGATGCTCCACAACGGCATGTCCCCCCAAGGTGGGGCGGGACCAAGCAAAAACGGCCTTTTCATTGAGGTTTTCCCGTCGGATATCATCGCCTTCCCCGGCGCGATCAAGGCCGCGCACGATGAGTGGAAGCGCTGACGACCAGTCTCCCGTAGGCGAATGGTGTGGAAAGATAGTCCACCGTGTGATCTATCAACGGGCATGGCGACGGTTGGGCGACCTACACAAGCATTGGGGTGAGGGAGAACGAGCAGCCTTGTTGCGTCGCTTGACGAAGCGGGTTCGACAGTCCCGTCGACGAACCTCGTGCGGTTGCTCTCTATAGAGGAATTCGTAGCGGTAAGTCGCCTGGCGTTTAGCCGCGCGCTTGGAAGAGGCGGACGCCATATGGCTGTGTCACGCGCTCTTCGTACAAGTGAATTCCTGGAAGGTGCCCCAACAAAGTCCAGTTCTGGGAAATCAACCTGCGCCCCGGGGACGCGGGAGTCGACAGCAGCCAATCGGCCTGTCGAGTCTCCCCCTTCACTTCGCCACCTTCGCCTCCAACTCCGCCCAACGCGCGTACAATTCCTCTACTAGCTTCTGCGCTTGCTGCATCCGTTCGTATGCTTCGGTAAGTCGCTTCGCATCCGGGCCGGACTCTTGCATCTCACGGTGCCAGGCGGCTAACTCACGTTCGGCTTCGAGTATCCTCGCTTCCATGCCGTCCCACTCGCGCTGTTCCAGGTAGGCCAGCTTCTTCTTCGGGCCCTCTTCCGGCGCGGGCTGGCGCGGCTCCTTCGCTGTCGACTTCTGCGCTGGTGGCTCGCTGCGCGACGACTCCCACTGCGAGTAGTCGGCGAACGTCTCTCCGCCGCCACCGTCGAGGGCGACCACGACGGTAGAGACACGGTCGAGTAAGTAGCGGTCGTGACTTACCAACACGATGGCGCCGGAAAACTCTAACAGGCTGTCTTCGAGCACTTCGAGTGTCGGTATATCCAAATCGTTGGTCGGCTCGTCGAGTAAGAGCACGTCGGCGGTTTCCAGCATCAGGCGCGCGATCATGGCGCGCGCGCGCTCGCCGCCGGAAAATCGCGACATCGGCATCTCCAGTTGTTCGTCGAGGAAGAGGAAACGCTTGGCCCATCCCGCGACATGTATGGGACGGCCGCGGTACATCACCGAATCGCCCTCCGGACACAAGGTGCGGCGCAGGCTGAGGTCCGGGTCGAGATACGCATGCCGGTCCTGCGCGAAGCTGACGATTTGCAGCTTGTCCGCGCGGCGGATGGAACCTTCGTCGGGCTCGATCTCGCCTTCGAGAATCTTGAGTAGGGTGGTCTTCCCGCTCCCGTTGGCGCCTACCAGTCCGACGCGCACGCCCGGCGAGAGGACCAGGTCCAGGTCTTGAAACAGCTTGCGCCCACCGAGCGTTTTCCCGATGCCTTTGGCCTCGATCAGGCGCTTGGTTTTGCGGTCCGACGCGGTGAAATCGATCTGCGCGGTCGCCGTCCGGCTGCGCGCGGTGGCGTCTGCGAGTTCCTCGATCAGCCGGCCGGCCGCGTCGATTCGCGCGCGCGACTTGCCGGTTCTGGCCTTCGGTCCGCGGCGCAACCACTCGACCTCGCGCTTCACCTTCGTCTCCAGCGAATCCTGCCGCTTGGCCTGCGCTTCGAGGAACTCCGCGCGCCGTTCCAGAAACTCGCTGTAATTCCCAGCTACCTGAAACGCGCTCTGCGGATAGATCCGGTTGACCTCCATCATTTGCGTGGCGACGTTTTCGAGGAAGTAGCGGTCGTGAGTGACCACCAGGCAAGCATGGGCGGCCAGCAGCGCGTTCTCCAGCCACAGGATGCCTTCCAGATCCAGATGATTGGTCGGCTCGTCGAGCAGCAGCACGTCCGGCTCTGTGACCAGCGCGGCCGCGATGGCGAGGCGCTTCCGCCATCCGCCGGAGAGCGCCGCCGCCGGAGTCGCGGCACTCTCGAAGCCGGCGCGGCCGAGCATCGTCTCCTTGCGCGCCGTCTTCTCCTGTTCCTCCAGCGGCAGCCCCGCCACCGCCGCAGTGAGAACGGAACCGACGGTATCGTCCGGGCCGAAAAGCGAATCCTGCGGGACATAGGCCAGCCTGGTCAGCTTGCGCAGCGCCCGCTCTCCCGAGTCCGGCGCTTCGCGGCCGGCGAGGATTTCCAGCAACGTCGTTTTGCCGCTGCCATTCGGCCCGATCAGCCCGGTGCGCTCGCCCTCGGAAATGCCGACCGAGAGGTTCTCAAACAGAGGCCGCGCACCGAACGACTTGGCGAGCGCGGCACCGCTCAATAGAATTGCCATCTCATTCCAGCATGGCATGGCAGCGCACCGCCGCGCCGGAAACTCGGAAATGAATCTCGGCTCGCCCGCTACTTGGTTAACGCTCCCCAGCGCGCCTTTAGGCGATCGAAGAAGCCCTGTGGAGGCGGAGGCGTAACCGGCGTGGCCGGTGCCGCGGAGGCCGCCGCCGGTATGTAAACCGGTGGCGTGGCCGGGCACGCACTTTCCGACACCGGGCGGACCCTGCCACCCAACAGCGCATACTGGCGGCGCACACGCTTGCCTTCGCGGTTCACCACGCAGATCGAAAAGCTTGGATCGGTTCGCCCGCCAGCGCCCGCCGGTTCGGCGAGCACGGGCAAGTAGCCTTGCAGATTCCGTTCCACGTGGCTGGTTTCGTAACGGTGGTGCTTGAAGCTCCAGACAAACACGCGAAAGCTGTCGAAGTCGTAATCGTGAACGCCGCTCGTCACCGTTGCCCACAGCCAGATGTCTTTCCGCTCGTCGTGGTCGGTGAGTTGGCCGAGTGAAGAATAGGAAACGATGCGATGCCCCTCGGCATACTGTGCCACTTCATCGGGGATGGCCATCGCGGCGAAGCGAGTCAGCACCCAGCCGGCTTGCCCTGTCGAGACGCGCACCAGGCTCCAGTACTCGAGCGCCGGCGCGGGCCGATCGGCCGGCTCCTCCGGCTCTGGCACGGGCGCATCCGGATCCCTGCCGGATAGCGCCAGCCAATCGGCCGGTGGTGGCGGCGGCTTCGGCATGGGAGGAGGCGGAAGCTTGCCCTTTGGCTCCGCCTTCTTCGTCTGCTTTTTCGGCACCGGGGTGACCAGCGGCGCGCGCGGCAAGTCGGTCCGCGGCAGGGGAATCGTGGCCAGCACGTCGAACTTCTCGCCCGTCCGGATCTGCAGGAAGCTGGGCGCGGTGCGCGAAGGCTGCGTATGCGCGTTCAGCTCGCTGTAACTGGAGGCCTTCCCTTGCGACGCCATTTTGGCGGCGCGCCCGGCGAGTTCCTTCAGGCTTGCCATATCCGCGGCGGCCAGCAATTGGCGCGCTTCGGTCCATCCTGCCGTTCCGCCCGGCGTGCGCACGCGCATCAGCATCCGCCGCCGCGCCAGAATCTCCAACCGATCGCCGTGTTTCACCGTAGCCACTACGGCAGATTGCAGAGAGATGTCGCCGTGGATCTTGAGCGTGGCCGGCCCCACAAAGGCCTGCCCGATGGCTGGCTCGTTCACCCCCGAGCCGGTACGGCAACTGGCCAGCACCAGCAGCGCAGCCACCAGAATCGCTCTATGGATCGACCGGAATCGCACCTATCGTGATTCTAGTGCAGCGGGCCGCCGCGTTTCATCCGCCGGGCCGCGAGGCGGAAGAACGTGCCGTACTGAATTGGCCGTTAGCAGGGCGCGCAATCTCCGCGGTAACGGCGTGGATTACCGATCGGTCTCGTCAAGAAAAGCAGTGGCGATGCGGATCACCAGGTCGGCCTTGCAGTCGAGGACGACGTGTCCGCAGCCGGGAATAAAAGCAAGCTCGCCTTTCGGCAGTAGATGGTAGATGTCGACCAGGTGATCGGGTCGGCTGGACTGGTCGCGGTCTCCCGCCATAATCAGCGTGGGAGCCTGTATGGCGCGGATTTCTTCCTGCTTCACAAAAAACGGTGCGCGATACATCAGGTCGAGTTCGCGGATTAGCGGCTCCCACAGTTCGGGCCTGGCCATGATCTTCTTCCTGTTCGCCACCAGATCCGGAACCTGCTGTTGCATGAGCTCGGGTGTGAACGGTCCGGATTCGGCCCACTGCACGGTGCGTCCATATGACCCGATCCCTCCACCGATAGCAATCACGCGATGGATCAACTCCGAATGCGAGGAGGCCAGGATATAGGATGTGATCGCTCCTTCGCTGAATCCCAGCAGGTCGACCTTCTCGCCGTTCGGGAAGATACTCTGGATAACCGTCGCGGCGTCCTTAGCGAACTGGCGATGGGAAAGTGGGACAGTGCCGCGCTCAGACCGCCCATACCCGCGGGTTGCAATGGCAATCACGGTGCGCTGCTTGCTCATCGCGCCGATCAGCTCGCCGAACTCGTCGATATACCCGTACTCGCCGCCGTGCAACAGCACGAGGGGCCGGCCTCCGTCCCCGTAGCGTTCGTAGTAGATCTTCGCATCGGGAGTTTGGACGTAGTGGCCCGCCGCGGCATCAGACCCGTATTGCGGCCCAGCCTTGTTCTCATCTGCGGCTGCGGCAGGAATCGCCGCCATCGCGCATGACAGTAAGGCCGCCAGAAGTGCTGTTTGCAATTGTGCAGGTCCTTTCTCCATTTATCTTCGCACCGTTTTGCGGAAACTTCGGAGTCAAGGAGCTGAAACGCCCATGAGGTAGGAACTACGAAGAATGGGGGGATCGAGTCGACTCGCTGTTGGCCCTCAGAAGATGAAGGCGAGGCCGCCGCGCACGCTGCGCGGGTTGTCGACCAGCAACAACTCGCCGCTCGATGTATTGATCCCCAAGTACCCCTGCGCCAATAAGTTGCGCAATTCGGCGGTCGCCTCAACGCGTTTCCCCAAGCCGGGGATGGGCTGCCGCACGAACACGTTCAGCCCCGGCAGAGCGCGTAGCGGTTGCATGCTGTACGGGTTGTCGGCCATCACCCAGCGCGCGTCGCCGAGCGCGATCTGGTAACTGGCGACCAGGTGCGTACCGCTGCGCGGCACCGTCATGGCCAGCCGCGCGGTGACAGCCTGGCGGCGCCCGGCGTGAATCATTGCGCGCAAATCGTCCGGGCTGTTACTCTCCAATTCCTCGTGCCAAGCGGTGAGGGCGCCGTCGTTGCCGTAAGACACGGTGGCGCTCACGCGCTCTCCCAGATTCTGCGTGATCGCGGCATCCAATCCCGACATCCGGAAACTCCCGGCGTTGAAGACCGAACTGTTCGAGAATAGGTCGGGAACTACGTTGCCGCTCATGAAGAACCCCGCCGGCATCACCATCGCCAGGGCGGCGTCGTCGAGCGCCTCGCGGTAGGCCGACAGCCGGACCGAGCGCGATCCGAGTTTGCGCGCCACGGCGACTTCGACATCCTCGCCACGCTGCAACCGCGTACGACCGTTCGAGAGCGAAAGGCGCGGGAACATCCCCAACGTGTTCAGATCTTGACGCAAATCGGAGTCATCCCCGCTCGTGTCTCCGATCTCGGGCCGGGCGTTGCCGGAGGAGTAAGCCAGTTCCACATCCGTAGCACGGTCCAACGCCCACACCAGGCGCGCATAGGGACTCAGATACGTCAGATGGTCGAGGAACGATACCATGTCCACCTGGCGGCCGTATTGCACCGACACGTTGTCGGCAATCTGCGTGCGGTTATCGACGCTTGCCGTGACCGTTCGCAGGA
>CAZFOP010000018.1:0-18711 GCA_964520085.1 uncultured Solibacteraceae bacterium
CTGCTGCTGCTGCACACGCTCGACCTGGTGGATTTCGAAAGGATCGTGCCGTACTGGCCGGTGCTGCTGATTGCGGCCGGAGCCTACATGCTGTGGGCGCGCTTTGCCGGACAGGAAGCGGCGCCGGGGGAGGTTCGCCATGAGAGGTGACCGCAGCAGAATTAGAAGCATTCGTGGACCGGTGGTACTCATCACGGTCGGCGCCTTGTTTGCCCTGCAGAACTTCACGTCTTACAATTTCGGCCAAACCTGGCCGGTGATTCTGCTCGTGCTCGGCCTGTTGATCCTGCTGGAGCGGACCGTGGCGCCGCCACCGCCGGTTCCGCCGCCGCCGCAATACGTCTGGCAGCCGCCTGCCGATCAGCCGGCGCCCGGCGGGTACCGCGCAACATCTTATGCGCAAGGCCCGATTCCGCAGCCGCCGGCCGGTGCGGATCCGGCTTCGTCATCCAGCGCGGCCACAGGCGGATTCGGCACCAGTGCTCCGCCGAAACCGGACGCTCCCCCTGAGAGTTCCACAACCGGAGGTGCTGTATGAGACCGCGTTCGCTCACTGGGCCGCTCATTCTGGTGATCATTGGCGGCCTCTTCCTGTGGCGCAATTTCCACCCGGAAGCGCCCATCTACGAGATCATGGCGCTGTATTGGCCGTTTCTGCTCATCCTTTGGGGCGTGTTGCGCCTGATCGAAGTATCTTGGCCCGGCGAAAGCTGGAGGAGCGGCTTCAGCGGCGGCGAGGTGGTGCTGGTCGTGCTGATATGCATCGCCGGCTCGGCGATGTGGGCGGGCTATCGCAACGGCATTCACTGGAACGGCGAAGGTCTCAACGTGTTCGGCAACGAGTACGATTATCCGGTGTCCGCCAAAGCGCCTGCGGCTGGGATGAAACGTATCGTCTTCGACATCGCGCGCGGCAACATCAAGGTGGCCGGAGCCGATGGGCTAGACGTGGTGGTGAGCGGCAACAAAGTGGTTCGCAGTTTCTCGCGGGAGGACGCCGACCACATCAATACGAACACGCCGCTCGAGGTGGTGCCCGAGGGCGATCACCTGTTGGTCACCGCCAATCGGTCTCAGGGGTACGACAACCAGCGTGTCTCCGACGACATCGAAGTAACCGTGCCCCGTGCCATGACGATCTTAGCCCGTAACCGGCACGGCGATTTCGAGGTCGGCGATATCGACGGCGACGTCGATGTGGGCGGCACTCGTGGCGAGGTGCGGCTGTCACGGCTGGGCGGCAACGCCCGAGTGGAAGTGAGCCACAGCGACTCCATACGCGCCGTGGATGTAAAGGGCCACATCGACGTGCAGGGCGAGGGCTCCGACCTCTCACTCGAGAACGTGCAGGGGCAGGTCACCATTCACGGCGCTTTCAGCGGCACCTTGGATTTCAAGAACCTTTCCAAGCCGCTGCAATTTGAAGGCGCGCGCAACACCGAACTCCACGTGGAGGCGGTGCCGGGCAACATCAGTATGGACATGGGCGAATTCACCGCGAACGGACTGGTGGGTCCTGTGCGGCTGATCACGCGCTCGCGCGATATCAAGATCGGACGCTTCAGCCAGGCCATCACCATCGAAACCGAGCACGGCAACATCGAGCTCGACCCGGGTATGCCGGTACCCGCGATTGAAGCGCGCTCCGGAGCGGGCAACATCGAACTGACGCTGCCCGAAAAGGCCACGTTCCATCTGGACGCAACGGCCGAGCGCGGCGATGCGACCAACGACTTCGGGCCGTCGATTCAGAAAGACACTTCCGGGCGCAGCGCCACTTTGAAAGGCAAGGTGGGCGACGGCCCGGCAATCCGGCTCACCGCCTCGCGCGGCGAAGTGGAAGTGCGCAAAGGCGACGATTCCGTGCGCCCGCCCGACACTCCCGCCGCACCGGCCGCGCCGGCTGCGCCGCCACAACAACCCAAGGCTCCGGTGAAGAATCTCAAAGACTCCGAGATCAAACTGTGAGCCGCGGCCGCGGGGCGGCCGCTTCCGCCCCGCTGCTGATTCTTTTCCTCGTCAACGTTCTCAACTTCTACGACCGGCAGGTGCTGGGCGCGGTACTGGAACCACTACACCGCGAGTTCGGGCTTTCCGACACCCGGCTTGCCTGGCTCGCCACGGCCTTCACGCTGATGTACGCCGTGGCGGGGCTGCCACTTGGGCGGCTGGCCGACAAGTGGAGCCGCAAACGTCTGCTCGCAATCGGCATCAGCGTGTGGGCCGCGCTGACTGCCGTCGGAGGCCTCGCTTCCAGCTACGGGGTGCTACTGGCGACGCGCCTGGGAGTGGGGATCGGCGAAGCCACCTGCGCGCCCGCCGCCACAAGCTGGATCGGCGACCTGGTGCCCGCCGGCCGCCGCGCGCGCGCCATGGCCTTCTTCATGATGGCCGTGCCCGTAGGCGGGTTTCTCAGTTTTGCCGTGGGCGGCCCGGCGGCGCAGGCGTGGGGCTGGCGCATGGCGCTGGTGTTGGCCGCGGTTCCCGCGGTGGCGCTGGTGCCGGCGGTGGCGATGCTGGGCGAGCCACCCAGGTGCGACAGGTTCGAACCTGCCAACAGTAGGTGGGGCAGGTTTCAACCTGCCAACGCCCGCTTGCGGGCACATGTCTTCCCGCCCTCCAACATTCCCGGCCCCGACCAGAGCCACGACCGCGAGGGAGCGGTCTCCCGCAAGGACTCAACATCACATGCCGCGAGTCTTAGCCCATGGCTGCTGGCGCGCATCCCGGCGTTCTGGTGGATCGCCGCCTCCGGCGCCATCGTCAACTTCATGCTGTACAGCTTCTCGTTGTTTCTGCCCGCGTTTCTCACCCGCTATCACGGGCTGTCGGTGGCGCGATCAGGCGTCTGGAGCGGCGTTGGATCGGGCGCGGCGGGCGTGCTCGGCGCGCTGGCCGCGGGCTATCTGGGTGACCGGGTGACGCGCGCCCTGGGCCGGCGCCGTCTGATGCTGGCCGCAGGCGCTGCCGCCCTTGCCGCCGCGCCGGCCTTCGCCGCCGTTAGCCTGTCCGCAGGCAACGTCCTCGCCGCCGTGTTACTCCTCATGCTGGCTTATGGATTGTGGCAGACTTACTATGGATTAGTCTACGCCGCGATCCAGGATATCGTGCCCGCACAGTTACGCGGCACCGCGATGGCCACTTACTATCTCGCCATGTACTTATGCGGCGCGTCCTTCGGACCATTAGTTACTGGCCGCCTGAGCGACCATTTCGCGAGAGCCGCCACTAACTCCGGCATCGCACTCGAAGCCGCCCGCGCCATTGGTTTGCATCATGCGATGTATCTCATCCCCGCGTGCTCAGTGATCCTAGCCGTCGTGTTATTGGCGGCGGGGAGATCCTGGGTGCATGACTAGCTTCCGGAGCGAAGGGAGGCATTTTCACAGCATCCGTGTCATGCCAAGCCCCACGTGCTACTGAACGATATGGATATTGACAATAACGCGGGACGGTCTATGATATCGTACAAATCGGACAACATGAAGACGTTTGGAATTCTCGTGGCCGCCCTCGCTCTCGCACTCTCCGCCCGGGCCCAGCACGTCACCAACCCTCGCGCCTCTGTGGTAGACGTTGCCTCCCGCCAAGCCGCCCTGGAATCCACCACCGACCCGCTTCTGCGTGCAGCGATCAAGAGCCTGCACTCCTGCGTTGCCACGCCTCTCGTCCCGGCGCCCACTGGCCGCATGAGAATCCCGAACCACTATCTCTCAGGCTCGAACGGTCCTGTGAACCCCGCCGAGGCCGCCGCCACCCGCGTCTACGGGTGGTTCGAAAGCCGCATAACCGCCGGCATGAACCAGTACCTCGCCACCGGCAGCCACACCGAGTCCGCCTGCGCGCTCGCCCAACTCGACGCTTGGGCCCAAGCACACGCCTTGCTGGACTACGACCGCCGGGAGTCCCAGCAGGCCTGGTTTCAAGTCGAATGGACGCTCAGCGCCGCCGGCATCACCGAATCCGTCCTCGTCAACGATTCGACCCTCGACTCCGCCCAGCAACATCGCGTCACCGCCTGGCTCGACACCGCCTCCCGCAAAGACATTTCCTTTGAGAAGCCCGGCGATTCCGGCAACAACCACCACTACTGGCGCGCACTCGGGGCGACCGCCATCGGCGTCGTCGCCTCCGACGACAAGCTCTTCCGCTTTGGCATCCACACTTATCGCCAAGCCATCGCCGAGATCGACTCCAGCGGCGCTTTCCCGAAGGAGATGGCGCGACACGAGAATGCTATCCACTACCAGGGCTTCGCGCTGCAGCCCCTCATACCCATCGCGCAATTCGCCACGCGCCAGGGCGTCGACCTTTACGCCTTCCAGGCCAACGGTCACACCCTCCTCGACGCCATCGTCTTCTTCGGCCGCGCCGTCGACGACCCCGGCGTCATTCAGCCCTACACATCCGACACTCAATCCAGGAACTTCACGTCCGGCGACTTCGCGGCCTTCGCCTTCTACACCGCGCGGTTCGGTGGCGAGGGTCTGCCTTCCTCCATCGTGAATGCGCTGGAGCATCCCGTCGCATCCACGCGGATCGGCGGCAACACAACCATTCTGGCGGCGAAGTAGCCGCCGACAACTTTCCCCGGCCAACTTGTCTGCGCAGCCCTACCGAAAGGGTGCACTTCCACCACGCTACTCTCTTGCGCACCGACGTCCAGGCGCGAATCGGCACGTTATCGAGGCAAAAGAGAATGCGTCTGCTCGCTTCCAGGTTACCGGGCCGCTCCGGCGAGTTTGCGGGCGGGCAGCAGGGCCAGGAAGTTATCGTGGGCGATCTTTCGCGCGGTGTCCGGTTGGAGCGCGTCGAGCAGCAGATAATAGCGCTGTATCGTCGGCTTGTACTGGTCGAAGAAGCCGACCGTGTCGGAACCGATCACGAAGCGGTCAGGATACTCTTCGATCAGGCTCGCCCATCTCCGGTCCAGGACGTTGCCGGGCGCAATCTCCTGTTCAAAGATGACCCATGACAAATCGATAGTGAGATTGGGATACTGCGCCAGCATCCGCCGCAGGATGTCGGTGTGATTGGGGATCACGATGCGGCGGCTGATGCCGGCGTGCGCCCAGACGATGCGAGTGTTCGGATGGGTGCGTATGGCTGATTCGATCTCGGAGAGAAACTCAGGGCGCTCCAGCCAGGCCGGCCCGATGTCGCTATGGACCAGCACGGGCAGTCCGCGCTGGGCGGCCAGATCGAGCAGGCGGCCAAAGGCGGTCGACGTCGCGCGCGGGACCGGGCCGTAGGTGAGCGCGGTCAGTTCGTCGTGGCGCAGAAACACCTCGCCGATGCCTTGCCAGAAGCCGGGGTAGAGGGCCAACATGCGTTCGACATGATCGACGGCATTTCGATCGGCGGCATTGAAACCGCAAATAAAGGGGTGCAGACGGGCCTGCTGCGCCTGCGGCAGGTCCAGCACAGCCCGCGCCACCAGGAAATCGGTCGCGCTGTACCAGTAGGTACGGGAATCGTTGTCGAGGTAGTAAGTGGGCCGGTGGGCATCGCCCTCGTCCCACTCCTTGACGACGGGCATGCCGATAACCGCCGACTCCACCACGCCGGTATCGTCCATGGCTTTGAAAAACGCCTCCATCCCGCCCGTTTCCTGAACGAAGCTGAGGAAGTGGAAGTGACCATCGACGATCTGGTAACGCGGTGCCGGCTGTGCGGCGGCTGCCAAGCCGATCGACAGGAGCAGGAAGAAGCGGAGATGCTGGAGGTTCGTTCGTAGCTGCATCGGAGTATTGTCCACTGGTTCGAGTCTGGATGCAAGTCGCGCTGCCGGTTGTACCCGATTCTTTCGGCGGGTCCGTGGGCAAGCCGGAGCCTGCCCCATCCATGGCATCGCGCGTCGCAGGCTTAGCGCGGCGAATACTGCACGGCAATTTCGCAGCCGCGGCCCGAACATAGATTGGCGCCCTGATTCACTCGGATGCTGGCGATGCGGTGGCCGTCACCATGGCCGAACTCGCGTTCGTCGGCATTGGCCGTGCGCTTCCACTGGTCGAACGGGAGCGCGCTGTGGGTCAGGTGCACACCCCGGTTGGAAGAGACGGATTCGATAGTGACCGATCCGCCGCCGTAGGTCAGTTGAATCGTCCAGGGGCGCGCCGGGTCGACGCCGCATGTGGGCGAACCCGCGCAGCGGTCGGTGCCCGCATCGACGATCTGCAAGCCGCTCAGCACGCCTTTCGCGTTCCGGTGCCGCACTTCGGCCCGGCTGAACGACCATGTCTTGCCTGCATCGAGCCCATCCGCGCGCAGCAGAATAGAGCCTCCGTCTTTGATCACAATCTTGGTGTTGCCTTGAGCCTGTATGTGCGATGGACTGCCGCAGAGCAGCAGAACCGCGAGGGCGAGAGCGGGTGCGAGTGGGATGCGTGTCATGTGGTGTCTGTTCCTTTCCATCAGTCGAATGTAGGTGCCGCCGGGAAAGCGCGCAACAGTTCCGCATGCAGGCGCCGGATCGACGGGCGGTTCAAGTAAGAGCGAAAATCCTCGGCGGGCCACGAGGCCTTCAGTTGGCCCAGCGCGGCGGCAGCCTCGGCGGCGACAGCGCGGTCCGGGGCGCCGGACCGCAGCAGCAACACGCAGGCGCGCCAGAGCGATTCGGGGCGCTTGGCCGATTCAAGCGAGGTGCGCGCGCGGGCCGCGTATGCGGCGGCCTGCACGCGATCGCCGGCGGCCAGCGCGGCTTCCACCGAAGCCAACAGCGCCTCGGCTTCCTCCGCGGGATTGCCGGTCGTCTTGGCCAGTTCGAACGCCTGGCGGCACGCCTGCAAGCCGCGCGCCCCAGAGCCGGAGCGGGCTAGCGAGAGGCCCAGCACGAGGGTGGCGTCATACTGCGTATCGAGGTCGCCCGTATCGGCGCTCTGGAGCAGGGCTTGGGCTTTGTCGCGGGCCTCGCTGAACCGTTCCTGCATCAGGAGGATTCTGGGGATGGTCGAAGAACCGGAATCCGCAACGCGCTGCGACATGATCGCTCCATCGAGTTGATGACCGAGCATGGCGTGCATGAGGGCCACGTTGAGACGATTGGTGGCCACACCGGAGGGATTGCCAACGGCCTCGAAGGCGTGGCGCGCCTCGTCGAACATGCGCAACGCCTGCGGCCATCGGTCCTGCGACATTTCGAGCGAGGCCAAACCCTCCTGGGCCAGCGCCAGCGGGAGCGACGGCTCGTCCGGCTTCAGCGTGGCCAGAGTCTCCGCAAAGGCGCGGTGCGCGCCTTCGAAATCGCCCTTGTCGCGCGCGGCGCGACCGAGCAGGATCAGCGAAAGCGCGGCCTCGTTGCGGAAATTGCCCTGCCGGTAGTAAGCCAGCGCGGTCTGCACGTCCTGCCAACCGTGCGCCATGTCTCCGGTCTGGATGCGGATGCTGCCCAGGCTGACCAGCGCGCGCGCTTCGCTCCGCTTCTCGCCGTTGCGGCGGGCAATGGCGAGCGCTTCCCCGATGGTGCTTAAGGCCTCGACTGTGCGGCCTTTGACAAACAGCGCGTTGCCCATGTCGATCAGACCACGCGAGACCAGGTTCTCGATACCGTCGGCGCGTGCGATGGCGATGGCGCGATTGGCGTCGTCCAACGCCGCCGCGTCCTGGCCGGCTTCCAGAAAGCTGTTGCTCGACAGGAGCAGGAGCTTGATCTGCTGCTGGTCGTCGCCGGTAACCCGGGCGGCCGCGAGCGCCTTGCCAATCAAGTCGCGGGCTTCGGGAGGAGTGGCGGCGAAGCGGGCGCGAATGTACAGGCACTCGGTGGCGCCTTCCAGGTTGGAAGCCGTCTGGAAGAGGTTCTCGGCGCGGTCAAGCGAGCGGCGGGCGTCCTCGCGCGCGCCGGTGCGGGCCTGCAGCGCGCCCAGGCGCAGCCAGGCGGCGGCGTTCTGAGCATCGAGGCGAATCGTCTCGGAATATGCCGCCATGGCCTGCTTCGTATCCTGGTTGCGCTCCTCGGCACGGCCCAGTTCGAGCAGCGCGCCACCGCGCTCGTCCGGCGACACCATCAGGGAGATTTCCCGGTACTTCGCTGCCGCGGTCTTGAACTCGCCGATGACGGTCTGATGGATGGCGTCCAGATGGATCTGGTCGACGGCCGGCAGTGAACCGTTCGACGCCATGGCCTTGAGTAATTCCGCCATGGCGCGCTCCAGGTAGTCGAGTTCGTACCAGGCTTCGGCCAGGTAGGCGTGCGCCATGCTGTAAGAAGGGTCGATCTCGGCGGCGCGCGCGAGGAGCTTGCTGGCACGGTGATAGCTGCCGTTGTGCAGAGCGGCGAGGCCATCGCGATACCAGCCAACCGCGGCCGGAGCCGGGTCGCGGTGGCGCTTCGCATTCCACAACCAGGCTGCGGCGCCGCCGCCAGCGCAGACGATGCCTCCGGCCAGCGCAGCCAGGGCTCGGCGGCGGGAGTGCAAATGCCCGGGAGTTTGCAGATCGGCCAAAAGTTCACCGGCCGAGGTGTAGCGTTTGTTGCTGTCCTTCTCGAGCAGTTTGAGAATAATGCGGTCGAGGTGTGCCGGCGACCGCGGATTCAGCCGCGATGGCTGTGGCGGCGTCCACGTCAACAATCGCGACAGCACCGTTGGGAGACTATCGGCGGCGAACGGCGGCCGGCCGGTCACGCATTCATAAAGCACCACTCCGAGTGAGAACAGATCCGAGCGCGCATCCAGGAGCTCACCGGACGCCTGTTCGGGCGACATGTAAAGCGGCGTTCCGGAGAAACCCTCGATGGTCCGCGTGACGTCCGTAGCGGCCTCGCCGGCCTCGTGCAGGGTGGCCGGCCGCGCGATTCCGAAGTCGAGCACCTTTACCTCGCCCGCCGCGGTGATCTGGATATTGCCCGGCTTGATATCGCGGTGGATAATGCCGTGGCGGTGCGCTTCCTCGAGCGCCGATGCCACCCCGGTGGCCACCTTCAGCGTCTCCTCGGTCCCGATCCGCCCCTGGCCAAGGATGCGCCCCAATGTGGAGCCGGACACCAGCTCCATGGAGATGAACGCGTCGCCGTCCGGGTCCTCGACAAATTCATAGATGTGAGCGATGTTCGGGTGCGAGAGCGAGGAAGCCGCGCGCGCTTCCTTGAGCAGGTTGGCGCGCAGCCGCGCATCGTCGCGACCGCTCAGACAGAATTTGAGTGCCACGCGGCGCCCCAGAGTGAGGTCCTCGGCTTCATAAACCACTCCCATCCCGCCTTCGCCCAGCTTGGAGACGATGCGGTAGTGGGTGACGGTTGTGCCGATCATAGCCTAGTAGGTTTGGCTGGAGATTCCCTCTTGGACTCCAGTATTCGTGTCAGTATACACCCGGCCACGCCCGGACATTATCTTTAGATGTACCGTGTGTCCCGTCGGGTGCGGGAAGCCGCGGTTGGGGAATCGGGTACATCCGGCGCGTCGGAAATGCGGAGTTGTTCGACATTTTCCGGGCTGCAGCCTTCGAATAGGCTCCAAGACCCACTCTGGGACTTGCCGCAAGAGAGCCCACGGCGCATACTTCCCACTGAGGAGTAATTTTCGATGTGCCTCGAATCCGGCGCGCCGCTGGGTACACCACCAGGGAGTGAGACCGAACTCCAGGCTGAGATCGAACGATTCGGCAGGCTCTACGTCGCGTCCAGCCAGGTCAGCCACGCCGTGGTGCGCAGCCGGACGCGGCAGGAACTGCTGGACGAAGTGGTGCGTGTGCTGGTGGACGCCGGGAAGTTTGCCATGGCGCTGATTTCCTGGCAGGACCCGGCAACCCAGGAACTGGTCCCGGTGGCCCGGAGCGGGGATGCGCTCGGCTACGCGGACTGCATCCGCGTGTTCACCGACGAAACGCCGGAGGGCCAAGGCCCGTCGGGAATTGCGTTCCGCACAGCCACTCCGTATGTTTGCAACGATTTTCTGAACGATCCGCGGACGCTTAGTTGGCGGGAGGCCGCCCGAGTATCCGGTTGGCTCGCTTCCGCCGCCTTCCCCATCGTCATCGATAGATCGCCGCGCGGGATACTCTCGGTCTACGCTTTCGAGCCAGGCGCGTTCGGTCCAGATCCAGTGGAATTGCTGGAACAAGTCACGCTGGATTTGGCGCTTGGCCTGGAGCATCTCGATGCGGTGGAGCGGCGGAGGCAGGCGGAGGCGGCGCTCGCCGCCAGTGAACGACGCCTGCAATTGGCGATGGATGCCGCGGCGCTGGGCGCGTTCGATTTCGATCTTCGGACGGGGAAGCTCCTCTGGGACAGAACCACGGAGCGAATGTACGGATTCCAGCCCGGGGGTTTCGATGGGACGTATGAAGCCTTCGCAAAACGGGTCCATCCGGACGATTTGCCCAAGCTGAATCGCGATGTGGATGCGGCGCGCGACTCTCATAGCATCTTTTCGCACGAATTCCGCGTAGTCTGGCCGGACGGAAGCGAGCATTGGCTCCTCGGGCGGGGCGGGTTCCTGTATGGCGACTCCGGCGAGCCGGACCGGATGTATGGTGCGGTGGCCGACATTACGGAGCGGAAGCGCGTTGAAGCGGCCTTACGCGAAAGCGAAGAGCGGCTGAGGCAGGCCGTGCGCGTTTCGCATATCGGAATCTTCGATCACGACCACATTACCGACACGATTCACTGGTCGGCGGCGCAGCGGGCGATCTATGGCTGGGGCACCGAGGAGCCGGTAACCCTGAATGCGTTTCTAGAGCGCGTTCGCCCCGGCGACTGGGAGAGAATCGCCGCGGCGGTCCAGCGCGCTCATGACCCGGCCGGGGATGGCGTTTTCGACGTGGATTATAGTATTCAGCATTCTGACGGCAGCCCCGGTTGGGTGAGCGTCCGGTCGCAGACGTTCTTCGAGGGTGAGGGCGCGACACGGCGGGCGGTGCGGACCATTGGCGCCACCAGGGACATCACCGAGCAAAAGCACGCCGAGGAAGAGCAGCGGAAACTGGCGGCGCTGGTGGCGATGAACCGCGACTTCGTCGGGATAGCCACGCTGGATGGCCGGGTCGTCTACCTCAATCATGCCGCGATGGCCCTGGTTGGGCTGCCATCCATCCAGGAAGCTTGCCGGAAAAACTTCTTCGACTTTTTCGCTGACAGCGTTCCGAAGCGAGAGCAGGATGACGCATTCGCAGCGCTGCTCAGCCGCGGGTATTGGTCCGGCGAGTCACGCCTGCGAAACTTCAAAACAGGCCAGCCGATCGACGTGGAGGCCACTGCGTTTCAGATCCGCGATGCAGACGGCGTCCCGCTCTATATCGCTGCATTTATTCGGGACATCGCGGAGAGGAAGCGAGCCGAGGCGGAGAAGGCGAGGCTGGAGGAACAACTGTTTCAAGCGCAGAAAATGGAGTCCATCGGCCGCCTGGCTGGGGGCGTGGCGCACGATTTCAACAACCTGCTGACGGTGATCAACGGCTACAGCGAACTGGCGCTGGCGGAGTTGACGACTTCCGATCCGCTCTGGGGTTCGATCGAAGAGATCCACAAGGCTGGAGAACGCGCCGCGGGATTGACCCGGCAACTCTTGGCCTTCAGCCGCAAGCAGATCCTGCAACCGCGCCTGCTGGATCTGAACCGCGTGGTGCAGGATCTGCAGCCAATGCTGGAGCGCCTGATGGGGGAGGACGTAAAGGTGAGCGTCGCGCTCGAAGCCGCCAGCGGCGCCGTGCGCGCCGATCCGCATCAACTGGAACAGGTAATCATGAACCTCGCAGTGAATGCGCGAGACGCCATGCCGGGCGGCGGCAGGCTGCTGATGGAAACGGCCAGCGTGGTTCTGGACGCCGACAATGCCCGGTTGCATGGCGGGGTAAGCGAGGGCAGCTACGTGGTGCTGGCGGTGAGCGACAGTGGCATAGGAATGAACGACGAGACGCGGCAGCGAATCTTCGAGCCGTTTTTCACGACCAAGCCGGCCGGGCACGGGACGGGGCTTGGCCTCGCGATGGTGCAAGGCATTGTGGTGCAGAGCGGAGGCCACGTCGCCGTCTACAGCGAACCGGGGGAGGGGACGACGTTCAGAATCTACCTTCCTGCGCTGGGCGCTCTCTCGTCCAATGCCGCAGTGGATGCGGGCACGCCGGCAGGCGCCACGGCGCTGGGAGGGAAGGAAACCGTGCTGGTAGTCGAGGACATGACGCAGGTCCGGAACCTGGCGGTCGTCGCACTGAAGGCATGCGGTTACCACGTGGTCCAAGCGGGAAACGCCGAAGAGGCGCTGGCGCTCTGCGAGCGGGAGAGTGGGCCTATCCACCTGGTGCTGACCGACGTGGTGATGCCGGGCTTAAACGGTCCGGAGTTGGCCAAGCGGCTGGAGAGCCTCCGGCCCGGGATCAAGGTGCTGCTCATGTCCGGCTACACCGACAATGCGATCTCTCATGATGGCGCGCCCGGGGAACGACTAGACTTCATCCAGAAGCCGTTCAGTGCGGAGGGCCTGGCGAGGAAGGTCCGCGCTATACTGGGACCGCCCGACGGTAGCGGCGCATGAGGCCTTACCGATAGCCCGGAAGGCACAGGCATCGGTAGCGATCCACGGCTTGCCACCTGGGGTCAGTCTTCGTTCGCACGGAGCGCCCAAAACGTGATGGCGAGAGCGCTGAGCGTCAGCACGCCGGCCGTCGCGTAGAGCATGGGCCCCGTGAAAGAGCCGACAGGTGGCGCCACAAACCAGACCGGCACGCCTGCCGCGCACGCCACCGCGCTCCACCCCACTATGTCGAGGATCTCCGGCAGAAGGCTCGGTTTGGGATGCGGATCGCCGGCCGGCCGCAGGTCCAGCCGGCTCAGCAGCGACGACGGTGCGCAAACGTCGCCATACTCCGCACTCAAGGCCGTTTCGACATCGGAGAGCGCCTGCGCCAGAGCACTGCAGTGGGCGCACTGCGCCACGTGCGTATCGACGCGTGCCCGTTCGCTCTGGTCGATCTTCTCGTAGACGGTTAGAAGGTTTTCGAACTCGCCGCAGGCTGTATTCATACTTCCCTCACCGAGGTCCGCATCAAGTGCCCCGCCAATTCCAGTTTCGCGCGATGCAACAAGGTCTTCACTGTGCCCAAGGGTAAATCGAGCATCCGCGCGACCTCTTCATACGACCGCTCCTGCATGTAATATAGCCGCAAGACTTGGCTGTACTGCGGTCGCAACTGCGCGACCATCGCTTCGACGTCAAACCCCGCGCGCGCCGGCGCGGCCGGCGAGGCGTACCCTTCGGCCGCGGCCAGTACCGCCGGATCTTCCATCGAACTCGCAGCCCGCGAGCGCGACGCCGCCAATGCCGTTAGACTGGCATTCCGGACGATCGCATAGATCCACGTACTCAGCGACGAGCTGCCGCGAAAGCCGGCCAGACCCTTCCAGATCCGCAGCAGGGCCTCCTGCGCGGCGTCCTCGGCCAGCGCCCGATTCCCCACGATCGCCACCGCCAGCCGGTAGATCCGATCCTGGAAGCAGGCCGCAAGCAAATCGAACGCCTCGCGTGTCTTGCCTTGATCGAGACGATCTCTGATAAGATCTTCCATCCGTGGCGCACCGTTTTACCTGCCATTTTAGACCTGCGTGGTGCGGCCGAATGTTTCAGCGCCGGATTGAAACATTCGGGCGGCCGCGCAAAGTCTCAATGGTTGAACAGGAGGATTCGATACCATGTCCGGTGAAACCGCCTTCCACGGAATGCTCATCTTCGTCGTGGCATTCCTCGCCTTTCTCGCAGTGATCTTTTTCCTGCGCCACCGCGAAGCGATGTCGCGCCACCAGGAGCGTCTGGCGGCGATCGACAAGGGCATCTCAGTCCCTGTCGCCGAGACCCGCCCATCGAGATCGCCGCGCATCTACCTGTTGCGCGGACTGCAATGGTTCTTCGTCGGCGTCGGCATTTCGCTTGTGCTGCTCTCGATATCCACCGCCAGCCGGGAGCCGATTTCGTTGGCGAGCAAACTCAGCATGGCGCAGATGTTGAAGGCGCAAGGCGCCAGCGAGGCCCAGATCGCCGAGTATATGAAATCCGCCGCGGGCGAGATGGAAGGCATGCCGTACTCGGCGGCATCCATCGGACTGGTGCCGATGAGTGTGGGGCTGGCGTATCTGATCTTCTACCGCAAGGAATCGGAAATCGCGGAACCGCGCGAGGCGAAATAGTGGCCCGGCCCGCGTTGCGGTTCACTCGTACCGGAGTGCGGTGACCGGGTCCACGCGCGTGGCGCGACGGGCCGGGAAGTAGCCGGAAAGCGCGGCCACGGCCACCAGGCCGAGCGTGGCGCCGATGGCGATCACGGGGTCGTGCGGGGCGATGCCATAGAGCTGGCTTTCGAGCAGGCGGGTGACGAATAGCGCGGCGGGCAAGCCGATCAGCACGCCAGCGCCCGCCAGCAGCAGCACCTCGCGCATGACGAGCCACACGACGTTTCCGCCGGAAGCGCCGAGCGCCATGCGGATGCCGATTTCGCGCGTGCGCCGCGCCACGAGGAACGCCATCACGCCATAGATGCCGATGGCGGCCAGCACGGTGGCGAGTACGCCGAATGCGCTCGAAAGCGATGCCGAGAGGCGCTCGACGGCGAGCGAATCGTCGCGCTGTTTCTCTTCCGTCTTCATCTGGTACACAGGCAGATTCGCGTCCAGCCTGCGCACGGCGGCGCGGATCGCCGGGAACATCTGCGCGGGGCCGAGCGGCGTGCGCACGTAACCGGTCATCTGGTTAGCCCCCTGGTTCTGCAGGTAGGGGAAGTAAACCTGGCGCTGCAACTCTTCGTTCATGCGGCTGTATTTGGTGTCGCGCACCACGCCGACGATCTCGAGATCGGTCTTAGTGCCCGGGTCGCCACCCAGGCCGATGTGCCAGCCCAGTGCGCCGCGAGAGCCGAAATAGTGCTCGGCAAACTTCTGGTTGACGATTACCACTTTGGGTGCGCCCAGCGTGTCGGCTAGAGTGAATTCGCGCCCTTGATAAAGGGAGATCTTCAGCGCGTCGAAGTATCCCGGCGAGATATAATTCACGCGCGGACTCATTTCCTCGCCCGGTTTTGGGGCGTAGCCTTCCACGGTTACGGTGCTGTCCCACTCATCGTAGGTGAGCGGCGGAACGACGCACAGAGCCGCCGCGCTGGCACTGGGGAGGGCGGCGAGCGAGTCCTGCAGTTGGCGGTAGAAGAGCTTGGCGCGCTCGGGAGTGTAACCATTCAGGGTTGGGTTCACCTGGAAACTGAGCAGGTTGCCGACTTCGAATCCAGGATCGAGGCTCTTCAAGTTCTGCAAGCTGCGGGCGAAGAGGCCGGCGCCGATCAGCAGGAGCAGGGAAAGACTCACCTGCGCCACCACCAGCAACTTACGCCAACGGGCATGTCCGCCGCCCACGACCGCGCCCGCCTGGTCTTTCAGCACGCGCGCAATTTGCGGTCGCACGGATTGCAGCGCCGGCGCGAGGCCGAAGATCACCGCCGTCACGAGGGAAACGGTCATGGTGAAGAGCACGACACTCAGGTTCGTATCCATGGAGAAGCGCAGCGGCGGGTCTGTCTCCGGCATGATGCGGAGGAGCAAACCCATGGCCAAGGGCGAAATGAGCAGCCCCACGAAGCCGCCGGCTAGGGCGAGCAGTAGGCTTTCGACGAGGAGCTGGCGGACAATGCGCGCGCGACTTGCGCCGAGCGCCAACCGCACGGCAACCTCCTTCTGCCGCGAGGCCGCGCGCGCGATCATCAGGTTCGCCACGTTGGCGCAAGCGATTAGCAACACCAGCGCGACCATCGCCATCATCGCCCACAGCGGCGCCTCGAGAAACTGGCGCACCTCGTCCTGCCCGCGCCCGCCCGGCATGGCGTCCAGAGTCCCTTTCAGAAATTGTTGCCGCGTGTACGGGGTGGTATGCGCGAACTCCTTGTCCTGGACCTCCATGGCGAGCGTGCGATGGTAGAGCGGGGCGAGCGAGGCCTTGGCTTCCCGAAGACCGACGCCCGGCTTCATGCGGCCGAAGACCTGCACCCAGCGGTGGCGGCGGTTTTCGAGCGGCTTTTCCTTGTCCGTCATCTCGGCGGCCATCGCCACCGGCACGAACATCTGCTCCTGAAACAGCGCCTGCACGCCCTCGAACTTGCGCTCCGCCACGCCGACGATGGTCAGCCGATGGTCGCGCACGAGGAGCTGCTTGCCGACGATCGACGGATCGCCGCCGAAGCGGCTCTGCCAATAGCTGTAGGCGAGCACGACGTACGGCTCGCCACCGGAACTGCGGTCGTCTTCCGGTGTGAAGAGCCGTCCCAGCGCGGGCTTCACGCCGAGCACGGGGAAGTAGGTGCCGGAGACCAGTTCGCCCGCCACGAGCTCGTTGCGGCCCTCGAAGCTGGCGCTAAAGTAGAGCGCGTGACTGCAGAACATCCCACTGAACACCTCGTTCTGCTTGCGCAGGTCCTCGTACATCGGATAGGAGATCGCGTTCATGCCGTTGTTGGAGCCGTACCATGAGCCGCGTTCGACCAGTTGCGCCAGCCGCCGCGGCTGGTCCACGGGAAGCAAGTGCAACATGACCTGATCGAGCAGGGTGAAGATACCGGCATTGGCGCCGATACCGAGCGCCAGGGAGAGGATGGCGATGGAACAGAAGACCGGAGACTTGGCGAGGGTCCGGCAGGCGTAGCGCACGTCGGCGAAGAGGCTCATGGGCATTACTAGCGAGTACGAGATTCTTGGATTCCTGGTTCCCGATTAGTCTACACCCTGCGGTATTCCGTTCAGGACATGTGCGGAAACCGCCAACTCAATCGGCGGCAGCCGGCGCCTGGGGCGAGCTTGGTTTGCCTCTAACAGACCCGGCCGAACGCGCGCCGCCGAAAACGCGGGATAATTGAAGTTGGTAACTAGCCTGCCGCGCGCCGCGGCGCAATCCTCTTCCTCCACTCGCACCGCCGCGGTGATGTTCGCCGGCTTCTGCGCCTTCCTCACCCTGTACGCGCCGCAGCCGCTGCTGCCCATGCTGGCGCTCGCATTTTCCGCTTCGGCCGGCACGGTGAGCCTGGTGTTGACCGCCTCCACCGCGGCTGTCGCCCTGGCCGCGCCATTTGCCGGCGTGGTCGCGGACCGTTTTGGGCGCAAACGAGTGATCGTCCTGTCGGCGCTGCTCCTCGCCGTGCCCACTGCCGGCGCGGCGGCTTCGGGCAGCCTGGCTCAGATGCTGATTTGGCGTTTCTGGCAGGGTGTTTTTACGCCTGGCATTTTCGCCGTCACCATCGCCTACGTCAACGATGAATGGGAGCAGGGCGTGGGCGCGGCGATGTCCTCTTATGTCGCCGGTACGGTGCTGGGCGGCTTCAGCGGGAGGATGCTTTCGGCCCTGGTGGCGGCGCACTTCTCCTGGCGCTGGTCGTTTATTGTGCTGGCGGCGCTCGATGCGCTGTGCGCCACTGCGATGTGGGCGTGGCTGCCGCGCGACCGCCATTTCGTGCGCGCGCGTCGCGAGCGATCCGCCGCGCGCGCTATGCTCGCGCACCTTCGCAATCCGCCGCTGGCGGCGACGTACGCGGTCGGCTTCTGCGTCCTGTTCACACTCATCGCCACGTTCACCTACGTGAATTTTTATCTGGCCGCGCCGCCGTTCCGCCTGGGAACCACGGCGTTGGGGCTGATCTTCGTGGTCTACCTGATCGGCGCCGTGGTGACGCCGGTGGCCGGCCGCGCCATTGACCGCATTGGCCATCGCTTCGCCCTGGTTGCCGCCTTCAGCGGAGGCGTGGCCGGCATTTGCCTCACCCTGGTGCCGCATCTGCCCGCCGTGCTGTTGGGACTGGCGCTGACTTCGACCGGCGTCTTCATCGCGCAATCGGCCGCTTCGAGCTATGTCGGCAGGCTGGCCCAGGGCGCGCGCGGCGCAGCCGTCGGCCTTTACGTCCTGTTCTATTACACCGGCGGCAGCTTCGGCGCAGCGTTGCCCGGCCGATTTTGGAGCCACGGCGGATGGCCGGCCACGGTAGCCCTCATCGCCGCAGTCCAGACACTCACCATCGCAATCTGCGTGGTGTTCTGGAAACCCGCCGCGGGCGGCCCGGACAGCGAGGCGTACGCGGCCGGACAGATTGGGTAGAGTCTTGGGTAGTGGTCGCTCTCCGGTTAGGCGATTCGCCGGCAAAGTGGGTCTGATGGATACCAGTTCCTCGATCAGACGTGGATCCCCGGCTCGGTTTGTGGTCGCTTTGGATGGAAGGGAGCGGAACAGACGAAGTATCAACAACGAATGAACACGATTAGGAGTAATCTAATAGTGCCGCGCGGAGGTATGGAAATTGCGGCTAAGATACCGCCGCTGCTCAGAGGACGCCCGAGAAAATGCGACATGCGATGGCGACTATCTCCCTTTTGTTGGCCATCGGCGCACACCCGGCACCGGCGGACCAATTGCCAGCCGCTTGCGGCGGGGTCGGCGCGGAAAGCTATACGCCTCCCGTGGTGACCATTCCCGCGGTGGTTCTCAATCGCGGCACGGTGATTACGGTCACGAACGCCACGATGGCGATTAATGGCGACACGTCCTCGGTGGCGGCGCTGGTCGCCAATCCCGGCCCGGACGGAATTTCACTCCAGGAAGCGGTCATCGCCACCAACAACGACCCCGGCACATGGAACATCCAGTTCGCACCCGCGCTGAAGGGTTCCACCATCGTCGTCGATTCCGGACCCAATATCAAGGGATTGTCCTCCTTATCCGGGGGCAACGTGACCATCAACGGCGACATCGATGGCGACGGACAGCC
>CAZFOP010000019.1:0-18534 GCA_964520085.1 uncultured Solibacteraceae bacterium
TCAGGTAGGACTCGAACCTACAACCCTTCGGTTAACAGAAGGCCGGTTGGACCGTCGCGGCCTTGCTACATACTGATATAACTTGCGATATATCAATTGCTTGCATGGATGTTCGGTCGGTCGGTCCCAGGCCTCATTTATGCACTGTAGCGACCCTTTTTGAGGTGGCATCGCTACATTTTCCGCTACAGTGCGAAAGGCGCCTAAGCGCGCATTCGAGACCGCCCGGCTCAGCGGCCGAAATCGCCCCGCCGGAGTGGGTGCCGCCCGAGTCCTTTGGTCCGTTATGCTCGCTCCAGCGGGATTGCGGCCATCGCATACTTTGCGGACAGGACTGAACCTTAACGGAGGCGGTATCGCTCTATTCCCGCCGCTGGATGCAATACAGGAATTCTGGGAAGCCACCTCCGTGCCCGATGCCCGCTACGACCGCGGGGGTGGCGGGACGGTGAATCTGGTCTTCAGACCCGGGACCGACGAATTCTACAGAAATGTCTTCGAGTTTCTTCGCAATTCAGTTCTGAAGACGCTGAATGGCGCCGCGCTCGGCGATCTGTTCATGAGCCTGATCCACACCTGCGAACTGAACGGAGCCAATCCGTTCGACTATCTGACCGAGTTGCAGCGGCACGCCGAAGAGTTGAAGCGAAGCCCGTCGGAGTGGATGCCCTGGAACTACCGCGAGACGCTGGCCCGGCTCGCCACGCCCACAGCGGCGTAATATCATGATTCTTTCCTGGCCGAAAAGGATCGACTGCGGCAATGGTTGAGTGACGCTGCCAAATGCCCGCCAAACGGGATTTTCCAAAGACAAAATCACATAACGTTTTGGCCAGGCACGGAAGTCGGCGAAAATGTTCCGCGCCGGCCTGTACGCCCGCGTTTCGACCAACGATCAGCAGACGCTGTCCATGCAGATCCGGGCGATGCGGGAATACGCCGCCCGGCGGGGCTGGACCATTGCCGTGAACGTCCGTGAGGTCGGCTCCGGTGCTGCCAAGCGAGAAGCTCGTGAGAAGCTGCTGGAGGCCGCTCGCCGTCGCGAGATCGATGTCGTGCTGGCTTGGCGGCTGGATCGCTGGGGCCGCCCCGTGCCGGATCTGCTGGCAACGCCGCAGGAAACTGGAACAGGCAGAAGGCACGCAAGATCATTTCAGCGATCCATTTGGGAACTCCATCGGTCGCCGCTGCGTAACGATAAATATGCGAGGTGTGCCGTCTTAGTCGGCGCGTTCGGCCGCAAGAGGTATGCTATGTTCGGTCGTTTTTTTCCCAGACAGTTCGATAACTCGTATCGCGGACCTTGGCTGGCGCTGGTGATTCTCGGTTTACTGTTGTTTTTCCGCCTGGCGCAGACCGGTATGGGTCTGCTCAGTCCGGTCGTCGTCATTCGCGGGCCTGACGGCATTCTGTTCGAAACCTTCAATGCTCCGGCGCAAGCAGCATTCACCTATGTCTTCCGCCTGCTGTGTTTTCTCAATATCCTTGCATGCCTGATCGGCGTGTTGGCACTCGTGCGCTATCGGGCGATGGTGCCGCTGACCTATCTCATGCTCATCCTCCTGCTCGCCGGACAGAAGGTCCTCGGACTGCTCTACCCGATACCGCGCGCCCCGGATGCGCCAGGCGGTATGATCGTTCTTGTCATGCTGGCGGTGACGTTCTCGGGCGGCCTTCTGTCCGTGCTCGACACACGCAAGAAGCAACCCACCTAAAGTTGCGGAAGGGAGAATAACTCCTTTTCGGGACCCGTGGAGCCCCATCCGCCATGAAAGCCATTCTTCGGCCCACCTACGGCACCGCTGACGTGCTCCGACTCGCCGATATCGAAAAACCAGCTCCGGCGGACGATCAGATCCTGGTTAAAGTCCGCGCGGCCTCCGTCAACCCGTTGGACTGGCATCTAATGCACGGCACGCCGTATCTAATGCGCCTCGGCTTAGGTCTTCCCAAACCGCGGTCGCCTCGGCTCGGCGGAGATTTTTCGGGAACGGTCGAATCTATCGGCAGCCGTGTCAGCCGCTTCAAGCCCGGAGACGAGGTGTTTGGCGTTGCCCGTGGGTCCTTCGCCGAGTACCTGACGATTTCCGAAGTCCGGGTCGCGGCCAAACCGGCGGGCCTCACTTTTGAACAGGCCGCCGCCCTCCCCATTGCCGGCCTCACCGCCCTTCAGGCTCTTCGCGACAAAGGCCAGGTAGGGCGCGGCCAGCAGGTCCTGATCAACGGCGCGGCTGGAGGCGTCGGCACTGTCGCCGTGCAGATCGCCAAATCGCTCGGAGCCGACGTCGCAGCCGTGTGCAGCACGCCCAACGTGGAATTCGTGCGCTCGCTCGGTGCCATCCTCGTCTTCGACTACACCAAGGACGATTTCGCCGTTGACGGCCGCAGGTATGACGTTCTGCTGGATAACGTCGGCAACCGTTCCCTCGCGGACTGTCGGCGCGCCCTGAAGCCGCGCGGCGTCTACATTGGCAATGGCGGCGGCACGCCGCGTGACAACCGCTGGGGATTCGCCATGCTGGGATCGATGATCCACTCGCTCGTCCTCTCCTGGTTCGTAAGCCAGAAACTGCGCGGAATCCTGGCCAACGTGAACGCCAAAGATCTAGCCGACCTCGCCACCCGCGTGGAGGCCGGCCAACTCATACCGATAGTCGACCGCCGCTACGAACTCAGCAAAGTCCCCGAAGCGATCCGCTATCTCGAAACCAGCCGCGCCCGCGGCAAGGTGATAATCGAGATCTGAGTCTCCGCACGGAAAGGATCGGCGGCGAAGTCACCCTGGCTGGCTCAGGAGGATTCAGCTCCAGTGACATGCTCGCCCTGGTCCGCTGGAAGGGCCGGGTCAATCCCCTTGTCTCAACGGATTCCACCCCACGCCAACGAATCGATACCGAGGCCAGGGAACTGCACCGCGCGAGGGTCAGCAAATCTGAGATCGCCCGAGGCTTGGCAATCGGCCGCACCTCCGTTCGCCGATTTTGGACTGATCGATTTCCGAGAGAGATAGGGTGCGCAGCCTTCCCGAAACCTCACTCTGTTTTGCGGACTATCCGGGCACGCGGCTGGGGTAGAGACTCACCGGAGACGGCAGCATCGCAACCGCGTTGGCGGCCACCCGGATGGGCGCAAACCGTTAGCTGAGCGGACCTGCATGTGCCGAGCAGATTCTGGCCGCCTACCGGCAGGTCCTTGCCGTCCTTCAAGAGCCGGTCGGCCAGCCACCCGACGCCGTCCTTAGCTTGACGCGCGTGGAGTGGGAACACATCCAGCGAACACTTACGAACTGCGGGGGCGATAATTCACGAGCTGCGAAGTCATTCCAACTGTATCGCCGTTCTCGCCGGCCCAAGTTCCCCAAGTATCTACTAAGTTACTACGCCCTTGGCTAATGCGCTAGGCGGTCAAAGCGACCGCCTTAACGGCTTTCACAGCGGGCGGCTATAGCGGTCTCTCCGGATGCAGGAGCCGCCGATAATAGAACCCGCAGGTATAGAGCGCGGCCGCGGGGTTGTGGCCGAGCACCCGATCCTTGGTAATCAGCGTGGTCACAAGCGCCTCGGAGTGCTTGATGAACAGCGAATCGTGCCCGACGCACAGGCCCACGATCACGTTCAGGTCGGTCTTACGCTGGTTGAGGAGGCGCGCTTGCAGAATTGGATTGCAGATGGATTCGTGGCTGCCCTTTTGGATCTTCATCTCCTCGGGGATGCCGATCTCCGTCTTGTCCACACCGCCCACTTTGCACACCACCGAGTAAGCCTCCAGACCGTGCGCGCGCAAGACCTTGGTGAATACGCGGGTTTCCTCGACTAACCCGATGCAGGTGGCGATGCCGATGAGCTTAGCCCCAATCCGATTGGCGAAGGCGACGATCTCCTCGACGCGCGTGAGCTTGCCATAGTAAGTGCCCTCCACTTCGGCCGCGGCGCGGGCAACAATGGCGTCGCGCCCCTCGCCGCGATAGCACTCAACCGCTTGCTGGAGCGATTCGGGGTCGCCGTTCTCGGTCAGACAGAATTGCGGTGAGATCTTCTCGCGACGGTAGCAGTTGAGCACGGCACAGTCTGAACAGGTCAGTTCCGGTTTCGTTGACATGGTCTCTCAGAATCCAATGGATTGAATGAAAGTCTTCTCGAATGCGGGATCGTTGGCCAGTTCCAAAACCCGCACTTGTCGTACGGTCTCTCGCATCCGGTCGCGCAACACGCGGTTTAGCAGGAACGCCTGCGCGCCCGACTTCGACGTGTTGCCTGCGAACTGCACGCGGCCCGAAAACTCGCGCGGCAATAGCCCGAGCCGCACCAGGCTTTCGGTGCGCAGATGGAAGCCGAACGATCCGGCGATGAGCACGCGGTCCACCCGATCCGGCGTGAGACCGTTCGCGCCCAACAACAAGTCGATCCCCGCGCGAACCGCGGCCTTGGCCAACTGCACCTGGCGGATATCCTTTTGGGACAAGTACACTGGCCCGGCCACGCGGAAAACCGGCTTCCCATCCAACGTATCGAACCGGGCCTTCCAGGGCGCCGCGCTGCCGTTTGAGCGGAAACGGCCATTCTTGTCGACGCCGCCGTTGGCCGCCAGTTCGGCCACGATGTCCAGCAGGCCGCTGCCGCAAACGCCCACCGGATCTGCATCGCCGATGGTCCCCGCGCGCACGTCTCCGTTCTCGATGGCGAAGCGCTCGACGGCTCCGCGGCTGGCGCGCATGCCACAAGCGATGTTCATGCCCTCGAACGCCGGGCCCGCCGCCGTGGATGTCGCGGTCAGCCGCCCATCGACGGCGAGCGCCATTTCCCCGTTCGTGCCAATATCCACGAACAACGCCACACCACGCCGTTCGGCCAAACGCGTCGCCAGGATACCCGAAGTGATGTCGGCGCCCACGTAAGCCGACATCAGAGGCGGCAGATACACCAAACCGTGAGGCGAAATGGCGAGGCCGAGTTGGCCGGCACGGAGGTGGCTTCCGCCTTCGAGCGCGAGCGTGTACGGGTACTTGCCGAGCGACGCCGGATTCACGCCCGCGGCCAGGTGCAGCATGGTCGTGTTGCCGCTGAACACGGCTTCGTAGATGTTGCCGCGCGCGACGCCGGTCTCCGCCGTCAACTGGGAGATGAGGCGATTCAACTCGCCGATCACGTCCGATTGCAGGCTGGCCAGGCCCTCGGGAGAAGAGCCCAGCTTAATACGCGACAGCACGTCCTGCGCCTGCCGGGCCTGCGGATTCAGGCTGGAAGCGACGGCCAACTCACGCCCGCCGCGCAGGTCGATCAGCGCGGCAACCAGTGTGGTGGTGCCGATATCGATGGCAGCGCCGTAGAGCTGCCCCGTGGTGTCGCCGGGCTCAATGGCGATGGGCACTCCGCCCGCGTAAACCGTGGTCACCGAATCGAACGACTTCGTGATCCACGGGTCGATCTCGACAGCGAGCGCCTGCCCTTCGCTAAGGATTTTCAACCCGTCCGATTCGGTGGACGCGGTCTCGACGCGCAGATCGCCGTGGATCGTGGTCTGGCAGGCAAGCACCCAACCGGCTTCGCGTTCCGAATCCGGCAGCAGGTCGTGCGGCGCTTCAATGAACCCCGCACCTTCGGGAATTCGCGCGCGGCACTTTCCACACGTGCCGGCGCCATCGCACGGCGCGTCCATCGTAATGCCCGCCGCCCGAATCGCGTCGATCAGGAGGCTGCCGGCCACAACTGGCACGGAGACGTTTCGCGGAACGAAGTGGACCGTTGCCATGCCTACTTCCCTCCGTCCTTCACCGCGGCCGTCATGGCGCGAATGTTATCCAACCGCGTCGATGTGCTCAGGCCGCAAGCGGGAGAGATGATGTCGATCCCTTGTGCCACCAGTTGCCGGGCCATTGCGCCGACGCTCTCCGGAGCCTTCCACTGTAGGGCGAAAGTGCTCAGATTGCCCATCGTAGTGACGTGCGGAAAATCCGCCTTGAGTTCGGGCAGGCTCACCATGGCATCGGTGCTCAGGGCATCGCAGTGCAGTTGCGCCAGCAGGTGCCGCACGCGTTTCACGTCGCCACAAATGTGAATGATGATCGGGAAACCAAGTTCGTGGACGCGATCCGCCAGTTGGTTCAGATACCGTAGCGCGTACTGTTCGAACATGGCCGGGCCGAGGATCTCGCCGGTAGCCGACGGATCGCCGACGGCGATGACGCTGGCGCCGTCTTCGGTGAGCAGGCGTTCGGCAAAGGCGCAAAGCAGGCGCGTGACGTAGTCCAAAACGCGATGGGCGCCGGCGGGATTCTTGCGCAGTTCCTTGAAGAATGTCATCGGGTCCACCACGGACGCCGCCGTGCTGACTGGGCCCGTCAGGCTGGCGATCACCGGCACGGTGGGGTTCGCGCGCGCCAGGCGGTGTGCCGCATCCACAATCACTTCAATCCGCCCCGAGCGGACGAGCGCATTCACGTCGCCGTAAGCGACCGCGCCGACGGAGGGGAAGACCTCGCGCGCGATCTTCGGCTCGCACTCGAGCGTGCCGTGGTCGATCGAGCTGCCCAGCAGTTCCGCCTCCACCGTCATGCAGAACGGCACGCCGATGTTTTCGAACTCGGTGGCCGCCTGCACGTCTTGCGCCAGATCGGCCATGCGCCGCGCGTCAAAGTGCGCTTCGGGCAGGGTGTGACCCGTTGCCCGCATGATCTCGACGATGGCGGCGTTCATCATGCCGCCGGTGCAAATCACCGGAGGCCGGTCCACGGGCTCTTTGCGAAGCACTCGCAGCAGCCGTTCCTTGGGAGTAATGGCGCTCATGCCAGCACCTCCGCCCGCACCGGCCAGCCTATTTCGCGAACGGCATCGAGCATGGCGTCGATGTTGGCAAACGGCGTCTCAACCGGCAGGCTGCACCCGGAAGCGACGACGTATCCGTTGGGGTTGTCGTGAGCCTGCAAGACCGCGTGGCGCACCGCCAGCCGAACGTCGGACGGCGTTCCCTGCAACATGATTTCCGATGGCGGCACGTTGCCCATCAGTCTCACGCGATGTCCCACGGTCACTTTGGCCTCGGACAAATCGGCGGCGTTATCGATAGACAGGCAGGCCGCGCCGGTATCGGCCATGGCGTTCCAGATAGCGCGCGTCTTGCCGCAGATGTGCAGCGTCACGGCGCGGCCGCGGCCGGCGATGTATCCGATCAACCGCTTCAAATAGGGCAGACCGAATTCGGCAAACTGTCTGGGACTGATGACCGTGCTCGAGCACATCGGGTCCGTCACGCTGGGCGTGCAGCCAGCGTCGAGAATAGCTTCGGCGTACGCCAAGCCGTTCTCGAGAGCCAGTTCGCAGAGCCGATGAACTGCCGCCGGGTCCTTGAGGGTCAGCCGCACCAGCGTTTCCGTGCCGAGCAGAAACGACGCGGTGGTGAAAGGGCCGGTGAGCGCGCCGGTGACAACCGCTTCATGCCCCACAGCCTGCACGGTCCGCTCCATGGCTTCCAGGTGATGCGGAAGATTGCCGTCCTTATGTGGATCGGCGGGCCGCAGGGTGTCGATCTGGCTGGCCGATTCGATGGCCGGCGCCTCCAGGTAGGCGGTCTCATCTTCGGGATAGTGAACGCGCGCGCCCATGGCCTCAGCCTGCGTGTAGAGGTCGGTGAAGACGCGGATCACATCGTAGCCAAAGCGCCGGTACGCGGCAATCTGCGCATCGGCGATCACTCTGCCGTTGCCGCGAAACTCCGATACCTTGACGCCGATCACGCGCGCGGCGGTATTGCCGACGATCGGCACGCAAGGCAGCCGGTCGATTGCCTCGCCTCTCCCGTAAGCCGCGAATCGCTGAATGGGTGTCATCAGGCGGCTCTGCCCGTGAGTTGTTTAACCAGCTTCACGGCGCCTGGGGCCGAAGCCGAATACCCATCCGCGCCGATGCGATCGGAGAAGTTCTGGGAAATCGGGCCACCGCCCACTACCACGCGTACGCGCTCGCGAAGCCCGGCGTCCTTCAACAGGCGGACCACTTCCGCCATGGCATCCATGGTGGTGGTCATCAAGGTGGAGAGTGCGATCACGTCGGCGCCGCGGGCAGCCGCTTCATCCACGAACCGCTGCGCGGGAACATCGCGGCCCAGGTCGATCACCTCGAAGCCGGATGCGTCCAGCATGATCTTGACGAGGTTTTTCCCGATGTCGTGCGTGTCGCCTTCGACCACGCCGATCACCACGCGCTGACGCTGGCTCGCTGTGTCGCGCTTAATGTGCGGGCGGAGAACTTCAAGGCCGGCGTACATGGCGTCGGCGCACAGCAACAGTTCCGGGATGAAGTACTCCTCGGATTCGAAGAGCGCGCCGGCACGAGACATGCCGTCCACCAGGCCTTTGTCGATAGCGGTGTACGCATCCAGACCGCGCTCGACGGCGTTCGTCGAAAGCGAGCGAGTGCCATCCTCATCCATGCCAACGACGGCATCGGAAAGGGAGCGAAAGAGAGATTCGGGTTGGTCAGACATAGTTAAACCTCGGCGTAAACGGATGGGGTGTGGACGTCCGGTCCGCTCCAGGAGTAAATTGCCAGGAGCGGCTCGGCGTGGGTTTGCATGGAGTGGACCGCCTGTGATGGGTGCAGAATATGTGTGCCTGGCGGGTTCACGTGTGACGTTCCGTCCAGAGTCCAGAGAGCGGTTCCAGCGACTACATAGTAAGTCTCGATGGCAGGATGGCGGTGGGATGGATACAGCGTCCGCGGCGCAATGAGAGTTAGACCGAGGCAGACGGAATCGCTGCGGAACGGCGCCTCCGGACCGATGATTTCGGCAAACGCGATGTTGTGTTCCAAGCTGCCGGCGCCGGCGCGCGGTGGGTAGCTGTAACGCCAGGGGAGGAAGTGAATCACCGGACCAACCGCCTCCAGCAGGGTCGCCGTCGATTCGTTTCCCGCCTTGAGTACGGCCCCTGTGTGGCGGGTAACCGCATGACTGCTTCTCGAGAATCGGCCCGTCATGGGCGGCAGCGGCTCCAACAGCGAGAGGACATTCTCAAGACCGAGTCCCGCAGGCTGGCGTTGCGCGAACGTGGCTTTGATAGTTGCGATGAGCCGGAGCACGCGAGATGACACGTTTGTGGGCATGGCGCTATCTCACCTCGGATCTCAGAACCGCGACCGTATGACCGATTCTTTCGCCTCTTTGCAGAGCCTCATACGCGCCGATCGAGTCCATGCGCTCGCTTAGGAGTGAGCGCTCGATCGCGATCGAGTTCGTCCCGGAGGTGTTCGTATCGACCGAGGCGAAGACTCTCTGCAAAGTCTCGGCGCGGTAGAAGTAGAAGGGACCGAATCCCTCTCTCTGCTTCCGGGCATGATCGCAAATCACTTCTTCGGGATCGGCCTGGACCTTCCATGTGTAGGTCAGAAAGGAAGAGACATAGCCGGCCAAGCTTCCCAGCGAGAGAAATACATCGAGCGGCACTCTGCCTCCGAGGGTCGAAAGTACGGCGCCGCCCGGAAGCAGGAAGTCCTTGGCCTGTAGGAGTGCGAGATAGTGGAGATCGAGCATCTGACTCCGTATTGATTCGGGCAGCACTTCTGTCCGCGCAGTCAGATGGGTAGAACTCTTTCGGCCCGCGTGGATGTTCCCGTCGCCGCTCAGCGGAACGTTGGGCAGGTTCTCGTAAATCAGCTCATACCTGGCCTTAAAAGGACGGAGCGGAGTGAGCAGGTCGCCATGGCCCGCTTCGATTGTCAGTGGGTAAGCGGCCAGATGGTTCCGCGACACGTTGGACGCGGCTGCGGCGACCACATCCTCATGGACGTCGGTCAACCCGACGCGAGTGGCGCCGAGGATCTCCACGGCCGCGAGCACGTCGAGCCCCGAGCCGGTTCCTATGGAACAGAAGGAGCCGATAGGGACGTCCCCACGCTGGCGCCGAAACTGCTTGAAGGCGGGTGCAGCCACATGCGCCACCCAGTCGCTTTGCAGGTCGTCGATTCTGGGAAGGTAAGCGTGGCTGGAGAGTTCTATTGAGAGCCGCTCCAGAATCCGCTCCGGTTTGTCTACAGACAGGTAGCTCCCGGTGCGCACCTCGATGGATCGATCGCGCAAGGCAGTCGTCATCGGATGCTCTCGAGCGCCTGGTCGAAATCGGCGATCAGGTCGTCCACATCCTCGATACCGACCGAGACTCGTATCATGTCCGGCGGGATGCCGGCGCTGAGCTGTTGCTTGCGTGTCATTTGGGCGTGCGTGCTGGTGGCCGGGTGCAGCACGCTGGTACGCGCATCGCCGATGTGAACCACCAGAGCGGCCACCTTCAGGCTCTTGACGAAAGTTCTTGCCGCACCGGCATTGCCTTTGAGGCCGAAAGTCAGAATGCCGCTGGCGGCATTGCGCAGGAAGTACTTCTGGATTCTGGGATAACTCGGGTTGCCTTTGAGGCCGGGATAGACAACCCAGTTAACCTGTCGATGGCCTTTTAGAAACTTCGCCAATAGTAGAGCGTTGTGGCTGTGCTGCGGCATGCGCAGGTGGAGCGTCTCCAGACCAAGGTTGAACAGGAACGCGTTGAATGGGCTCAGGCAGGCGCCGAAGTCCCTAAGAAACTGGGCGCGGGCCTTGGAGATGTACGCGGCGTTCTTAAACGATTCGACATAGCGCACACCGTGATAACTCGGATCGGGCTCGGTCAGTTCGGGGAACTTGCCGTTGGCCCAGTTGTAATTACCCCCGTCGATCACAACACCACCCAGGCTGGTCGCGTGGCCGTCAATGTATTTCGTGGCCGAATGCACGATGATGTTAGCGCCAAGTTTGAACGGGTTGCACAGGCACGGAGTGGCCAGCGTGTTGTCGACGATGAAGGGAACATCGTTCTTTCGCGCCAGTCTGGCGAACTTGGCGAAATCCAAAATGCCGAGCCCAGGATTGCCAAGGGTCTCCGCGAAGAGTACCTTTGTATTCGCCTTGAACGCCTTCTGTATCTCCTTTTCGCCCGCTCCCGGATCGATAAAGGTAACCTCGACTCCGTATTTCTTGAGCGTGTTGCCGAACAGAGTGTAAGATCCGCCGTAAATCGTCGAGGCCGAAACGATGTGATCGCCCGCACTGCAGAGATTGCTTATAGCCAGAAGAGTCGCCGCCTGGCCGGAGGCGACAGCTACCGCACCAACGCCGCCCTCCAACCGGGTGATTTTCTGCTCGAATGCCGCCACGGTGGGATTGCCCGTGCGAGTGTACTTAAAGCCAGCCTCTTTCAAAGCGAACAGACGCTCGACCTGATCGAGATCTTCGTATTTGTAAGTCGTCGACTGAAAGATGGGTAAGACGCGAGGCTCTCCCACTTTTGGCGTGTAGCCGGACTGGATACAAATGGTGCCCTTACCCCAGTTGTCCGCCGTCGGAACTTTTGATGCAGCGATTTGTGCTTTGCTCATTTGGGTAACGATCCTGGTGTCACAAGTGGATACGCACGTGCGGTCTCAACCATGCTCCTGACGTTTTCAAACGGCACACTCGGAGGAATGTCACAACCGGGCATGAGGACGTAACCTGGGGTGACGCCGGCTTTGGCAATGGCATCGCGGCTTGCCGCCGCCACGCCCGCAACGGTTTCCTTCTGCATGATTGCCACTGGATTCAGGTTCCCGGCGAAGGCGATCCTGCCATTCAGAATGCGGCGCGCATCCGATAGGCTGACTTTGTAATCGACCGACATGATATGCGCCCCGGCTTCGGTAATACGGTCCAGGCGATTCGTGGTGTTACCGCAGATGTGAACGGTCACCCAGACGTCGCGGGCGCGGATTCTGTCGGCGACTCGTTTGAGATAGGGCAAGGCAAACTCGACGAACTGATCGCGGGAGATAAGATCGCCCGAAGCGGTCGGGTCGGCCAGCGAGATCATGGCCACGCCGGCATCGATGAACGGCTCCAGGTAATCGAAGCACAACTCGCTAGAGAACTCCATGACCGCGTGCACGGCCGCCTTGTCTTTGTAGATGGCGCGCATGAGTTTCTCGACCCCGTAGGCCAAGCCGCCGAGAGTGAATGGCGCCCACTGGCTGGTGCCGACCACCGTGGTGGCGCCGATGGATTTCGACAGCAGTCCCGCCGCCTCCACCAGCGCGCCGATCCCCGCGTCCGCGCGAACGCGTTTGGTGTCGATTCGTTCGGCAGCCCAGTCACTACCCAAGACCGGTTCCTGTACGTCGGGAGTACCTTTGACGCGAAACTTGATACGCCCGCCGATTCCCCGGATCGCCAGGTTGTGATAGCCCGAGCCGGGCCAGACGATGTCACAACCGACCTTCTCATTGGTGGCGGCGATTGTCTCGGCGATCCGTTGCGGACCGGCCGCCAGCGCCTGTTCAAGTGTCAGTCCGCCCTGGTTCAAGGTCCAGGCTCCGGCCGACAGCAGGGAGACAGGCAGGCGGGGCGTGCGTTCGAGCTTGATGACCTTTCCGATAATTTCCTTGGATGTCATTCGAAAACCTTCGTCACTTCACCCAAAACAACACGCGCTTCCTGATTTGTTCGAGCAGCTCCATAGAGAGCAGCACTACGACGCCGGTGTAAAGAATCCCCGCTACCATGCGCGGGTAATCCGCGTAGTCGGCATAGAGTTGTACGAAGCGCCCCAGTCCGGCGCTGGCGCCAAACAGTTCGGCCACGGTCAGCATAATGAACGCGAACACCAGCCCCACGCTCATGCCGGAGAAGATATGCGGCAGCGCGGCTGGAAGGACGATGCGCCAAAGATACTCGGCCCGTCTTAGTCCGAGAATGCGGGCATTGTCGCGATAGCGCTGCGGCATGGTGGACGAACCGGTAACCGAGTTTAGAAACACCGGCCAAAACGCTCCCACGAAGACGACGAAACCCGCCGCGGTGCGGAACGTAGGCAATAGGGCGATTGCATACGGAATATAGACCGTGGGCGGCACCGGCGATGCCAGCCGTGAGAAGAGAGAGAACATCCGGTTCAAAGCGGGCGTGGTGCCGACCAGGATTCCCCACGCAATGGCGGCGGTAACCGCGAGGAGATAGCCGGGAGCGAGAATGATGAACGACGATCCAGTACCTTTCAATAACTCGGGCAACGAGATCCACAACGCCTTGAAAGTAACTAGCGGCGTGGGGAATAAGTACTTTCCGGAAAATGGAACATAGGTACTGACCAGGTGCCAGATAGCTGCCAGGCCTACCAGGAACCACACGCCTTCCTTGCCGTGCAGGAGTCGCTTCACTTAGATATCCCCCGCAGTCCGAAATTCCTCGGAGTCGATGCGTTCGAGGACATCCTGCCGGAACTGCCCGTCGATCCGCTCGCGTAGCGCGGCGAACTCGGGCGAGACGGCCAGGCGGCGGCGCTGTCTCGGCCGCGCGAAGGGGACGGTGAGTTCGTCGATGACGCGGCCGGGTGCCGAGCCCAGCATCACCACGCGGTCGGAAAGATAGAGCGCTTCCTCCACGTCGTGGGTCACGAAGACCACGGTCTTGCGCGGCGCGGCGTTGCTCCAGACGTCGAGGACCAAGTCTTGCAGCTTGGCGCGGTTGATGGGGTCGAGCGCCCCGAACGGTTCGTCCATCAACAGCACCGGCGAGCCCAGCGCCAACGTGCGCGCAATGGCCCCGCGCTGCTGCATGCCGCCGGAAAGTTCGAAGGGATGCTTGCGCCGCGCATCGCTCAATCCGACCATGTCCAGATACTCGTCGGCGAGGTTAATCCGCCACTTCTTCCCCATTTCCGGATGCGCCTTGGCAAGCGCAAGCGAGATGTTTTGGGCGAGATTCAGCCAGGGAAACAGCGAGTAGTCCTGGAAGACGACGCCGCGTTCGAGCGAAGGTCCGGTGATTGGCTTGGCCTTCCAGGAGAGCGTGCCGGACGCCGGTTTCTCGAGGCCCGCCAGCAGTCGCAGCAGGGTAGTCTTGCCGCATCCGCTGGGGCCCAGCAGACAGACGAACTCCCCTTCCGCGATCGACAGCCGTATGTCGGCCAGCACCTCGGTCCCGTTATAGGCGAAGCGGAGAGCTTCGACTTCGAGCCCTTCCTGCTGTGTTGTGGTTGCAGTCATTGCGTTTTTGCCGATCCCCATCCCGGGGTGTAAGTGGCCGGCTCGGCGTTCCCGTGTCCGGCTAGTGGCAGTCGGGAGCCGGAGTCTTGTGTCCGGCGGCTGCGACCAGCGAAGGCGGCTTTGCAGCTTCGGCTTTCGTCACTGTGTTGCGCTCGGCAAAGGTCTTCAGTCGATCCTTCCAGAACGGGTCTTTCGGATTCTCCGCCGCGATGCCGCGAAGCGCGTTCTCGTAGAGCGTGGTGTTGACGAACTTCGTTATGTCGAGATCAGACTCGACGAAATCGCTCTTGATCATGGTCTTCCAGAAGCGCAGGATACCTAGCAGGTTCGGATCGGAGGACTGATCGAGATACCCTTCGTAGTAAGCCTTCTGAATCAGGCTTCGATCCAGCTTCAGATACTTGCCGATATCGTCAAGAGTCTTCTCGTGGTTCAACGTGGTGAATCTCTCGGCTCGCAGGAATGCACGGATGAAATGAACCCAGACTTCCGGATTGCTCTGGATTGACCGGGCGTTCACCGTCAGGCGGCAGCAGGGATGGCCGGGTTGCAGCGTGCGGCTGCGAATTGCCACCTTCAGCCCTTGTGCCACAGCGGTCACATCATGCGGCCCCCAGACCACGCCGGCGTCCACCTGCCCGGACTTCACCGCTTCAAGCACGGCCGGCGGAGATTTCAGTTCGAAGATCTGAACGTCGGTTTTCCAATTCAGGCCGGCCTCTTCGAGTGCACCGCGCAGCACGGCGTCTCCGGTGGCGAGACGGACCGTGGCGATCTTCTTGCCTCTCAGGTTGGCGACGGTTTTGATGGCGCCGGCATTTTCCGGCTTCACCACTATCGCGGCGTCCTCACCCATGACACCACCGATGATGCGAATGTCCGCACCCTTGGAGATGTGAACGAGCGGCGCAGTGGTGCCGAATGCCCCGAGGTCGAGTTTGCCCGCACGCAATGCGGCCAGCCCGTCGGCGGAGTTCACGAACTCGATGAGGTCCACGTCGAGCCCTTCCTGTTTGAAGAGGCCTTCCTCCTTGGCCACGAAGAACTTGGCGTGCCCCGTTACGGGCAGGTAGCCGACTTTCAGAGTCTCGGCGCGCAACGGTACGAATGCGCTCAAGATGAGACCGGCAAAGAGGTAGTTTTGAATTCGGGTGTTCATGTGTTCCGTTTTCCTTTCTTAGGGCAGCGTGAAACGCAGCGCGCCGAAAACCATGCTGGCGTGGGCAACGGACGGGGTTCCCGCGGTCACCGACCACGGCGCTCGCGTCAAATAGGCGTACTGGCTGATGATCTGCAACGCCCCGTACTTCGGGTTCTTCCAGAATGTGTAGTTGTAGCCAAAGGTGGGCTCCTGAATCTGCCGGTTGGCATTGGTCGAACCGGGGAAGCCGAAGCCGAGATAATTGCCGGGCGAGACGACCGTGTAGTTGCGGCCGAAATACTCGCCGCCGTAATAGGCGTAGAACTGAGACTTCGGCGTGGGCGCGTACTCGAGGCCGACGATGCCGGCTGCGGTATGCACGGGCGAGATGGTGCCGTTGGGGCCGATGACGAGGTCGGGGCCAAGCCCTTCCAGGTAGCGCCCGACGCCGGTGCCGTAGAGGCCGTTGGCGATCAGGCGGAAGTTCTTGGCCACTTCGAGAATGGCGTTGAACGTCCCGCCCACACCCTGCGCGCCGTGGAAGACGCCGGCCGCCGGCGTGACGCGGAACTGGCTCGATATGCCGGCCACGTCGACGTGGAAAGCCTTGCCGGACACGGTCTTGTCATAGGCTATCTTGGCGATGACGTCCGGCCGCACGTTGGGCGTCGTGGTCAGCGTTCCGTTATCCACCTCGGTGGCGGCGAACGTGGGCACCGTGGTCGCCGCGGTGACGAACTGTTCCGGGTTCTCGATGGAAGCTGCGATGGTCCAGTTCTTGTTGGCATGATAGACCACGCGGAATTGGCCGGGCCGCGTCCAGGGCAAGCCCACCAGATAGTTCGCGTCCTCGCCGAGGCCCAGGAAGACGTTGGTACCGGCCGAAGAGACGCCATTGCGGTTGGGAATCAGCAGGGTCCAGGTCTGGCCGCCCAGCACCTCCCACTTACCCTTCTGTACATCCACATAGAAGTGGCGCATGCGCAGGGTGTTACTGTCGCTGGTCACATACAGGCTGGTGGCCTGGTTGCCGACGAAATCCGCCTCGATATAGCCGGTGACGGCTAAGTTCGCGGTGGGGTGATCGGTGACGCTCAAACCAAAGCGCGAGGTCTGCGCGCTGGTGCGAATCTCATCCAGCCTGCCCGCCGCGGTGTTGCTGAACGGGACCGAGCCGAAGGAAGTCCCCGGGCCGCTGCCGATGTCCTTGGACCGCCAGACAGTGGAAAGATCCATGAACCCGTTGGGCGTGAATTCCGCGCCGCCGATGTGGAAGCCGAGCGGCGAAAACGGCCGGCCGACGGAATCCACTTCGGCCGCGGCTGGGGCTGGCGTGGCGGACGATGCTGGTGCGGACGCGGCTGCCACGACCGGCGGCGCGGGCTGGGCGGCGACCAGGCGGTCGAGCGTTTTCTGCTGCGAATCGATCGATTGCTGCGCCGCGGCAAGCGCTTTCTGCGCGGTGTCGAGCGCTTGCCGCTGTTCGTCAAGTTGTTTCTGCTGCGCGGCGATCTGATCGCGCAGTTTGGAGACTTCGTCGGCCGGAGCGGCGTCCTGAGCCATGCACATAACCGGGAGCAGCAATGCGGGAAGTAGTACGGAGCGGATTGTTCGCAAAAAGTCCATGAATTGTCCTGGGGCTCTTGGCCGAGCCCACTCGGTTGGCGTTAAGTATCTCTATCGAATATAGGGCCATTGAGCTGAGATGTCAAGATAATCAGACCGCATTATCTTTTCTATTGACCGCAAGTCACTCATTTCATGGGAATAAAATAGTAGACCTTCTCTATATGGATCGTCATGTTTCGCGGTGTGGGCGGTGGCGTTACCGCTCGAGTCGGCGGGCATGGATGCTGGTCTTCTCGTGGGTCGAGATCACGTGCATCGACCGGACCCAGCGGTTGGCTTTCCCGTACCTAGTCGGAGACAGTTACCAGTTCCGCCAACGCTTGCTGCTCTGGCGCGACCGTTTCTTCGGTCCTTTGGCTTTTCACAGGGTAGGGATAAGCTTCCAGCAGGGCGAAGAAGATGGCGGCGGAAGTCAAAGCCGCCACGAGTAGTAGCATCGCCCCGTCGTATGAGCGAGTCCGATCATAGAAGGCGCCCACGACGACCGCGGCCGGCGAGGTCGACAGCCACAGCACGGGAAAGAAGGTTCCGTAGATGGCGCTGAAGTTGCGCACGCCGAAATAGCGCGTGGTGAAGTAACTGGTCATGCTGGTTTGGCCGCCGCAGGCGACACCGAAGACCAAGAGCAGTGCCAAAGTAAGAGGCTGCCAGTGTGCCACGCGAAGGGCGAGCACGCTGGCCAGAGAGACTACCGCGAACGGCAGAATGACGCGCGGCGTGTCGAAACGGTCGAGCAGAACGCCGGTCATGATCTGCGCCGCGAGGGCGCCCAGCGCCATCAGCGAGAGGCCCCAGGCGGCGAACGAAACGTTCACGCCATGCTCGATCATGATGCCGGCGCCATGCGAATACATGCCTACCGACGCGAAGGTGCCGCCTAACTGCGCACCAAGCAGCAGCCAGTAGGCACGGCCGCGAATGGCCTCGCGCGCGCCGATGCGCGGCGCCCCGTCGGGTATCAGTTCGTTGGTTGCCTGCGCTTCGGAAGGCTTGCGCTCGATGAAGAAAGCCCACAGCGTGGGCAACGCGATCAACAAGACCGCGCCTGCCAGTATCCAGTAGACGCGCTGCCAACCCAGGGCGTCCATCAACCGCTTGGCCACGGGCGCCCCTACGACTCGGGACGCATAGACGCCCACGGCGAGGCCTGTGAGCGCGATGGCGCGGCGGCGAAAGAACCACGCCGAGATGAGCTTGCTATAAGCCACCGCGCCCGGCGCCGAAAGACCGAGCAGGAAGTATGCCGCGTAGAACAGCGCCAGATTCCGGCCGACCAGACCGAGGCTCGCCACCAGCAGTCCTTGCACCAGCACAAGTGGCAGCAACACCCGGCGCGGCCCTAGGCGATCGACCACGGGACCGAAACAGGGACAACTGACGGCAACCCCGGCGGACAGCGCCGTGATGGCTCCCCCTATGGCGGCGCGGCTCCAGCCGTAGTCGGCGGCGATTCGCGCCATAAACACCGCGAGAACCGTCATGGCCATGATCTGCGCGCTGAACATGGTGCCGATCATGGAGGAGAGGATGACGCCTACCGAGCGGGGCGTCAGTTCGTTGGTGGCGGCGGCTTTCATGCGTTGGGTCCTCCGTCGCGGTTCTCTCTAGGCCGTCACTTCTTGCGCCACGACGATGCGCTCGACGCCGCTCTTGGAGCGATCGAGCCATTCGACTTCGCGCGTCTCCAGGCGGTAGAACGCAAAATCGCCGCCGCCGCCCTTTGCCAGC
>CAZFOP010000020.1:0-18430 GCA_964520085.1 uncultured Solibacteraceae bacterium
CGCCGCCAACGGATCGCCCGAGCCATTCCGCGTGAAGTATTGGGGCGTGGGCAACGAGCTGTGGGGCTGCGGCGGCAATTTCCGCCCGGATGGCGCCGGCGCCGAGTTCCGCCGCTTCGCCAGTTACGCGCGCGCCTTCGGCGGCACCGAGCCGTTTCTAGTTGGCTGCGGTCCGAGCGGCAACGACGCCCGCTGGACGCGCGGCTTCATGGACGCGCTGGCCGGCAGCCGTTTGCCCGATGGCTACTCGGTTCACTACTACGAAGGCGGCGACCATCCTCCGCTCGAATTCACGCCGGAGGCCACCGCGGCGCAGCTCAACATCTTCCCGAAAGTCGAGCGGACGATTATCGAGCAGCGCGCGCTGCTCGACACGTACGACCCCGGCCGCAAGATCGGCATCTGCCTGGATGAATGGGGCGTGTGGGACCGCATCCCGCAAAAGGACCAGGATCGCAACGGCGCGTTGTGGCAGCAATCCAGCCTGCGTAGCGCCGTGGCGGCTGGCCTCGGATTGAACATTTTCAATCGCCAGGCCGACAAGCTCTATATGTGCAACATCGCGCAGATGGTCAACGTGCTGCAATCGGTGCTGCTGACCGATGGGCCCGAAGGCAAGAACTGCGTGCGCACCACCACCTATTACGCCTTCATGCTTTTCAAGCCGCACCGCGGCAAGACCGCCGTGCCGGTGGACATGGGAGCGTGGAGCTACGATGGTCCGCCGCTATATGACGGCCAGCCGGGACTTTCCATCTCCGCCTCGCGCAGCGGCTCCGAACTGGTGGTGAGCCTGGTGAATCCGCGCACCGACGCGGACATCGAAGTCGAATGCGTGCTGCGCGGCGCTCGGGCCAGGCAGGGCCGCGCGCAGATCCTGCACGACGCCGATCTCAACGCCTATAACAGCTTCGACCATCCCGACCGCGTGGTGATTCAACCGCACGAGGTTGCCGTGGAACCCGACCGCCTGCGCATCATGCTTCCGGCGATGTCGGTCGCGACGGTGACGCTCGAAGTCGAGTAGCCCGCTTCCGCGTCACTTCAGATAGGCGCGCAGCGCGCTGACCAGGTCGTCGGCGGCCTTGGTCTGTTCATCGGTAGCGGTCCGGTCCTGCGGCAGGACGTGAAAACGGATGTGACCTTCGATCACTTCCGCCATCAATGCATCCATCGCACCTCTGCATGCGGAAATCGTGTGCAGAATGTGGGAGCACTCGTCCTCCTGATCGAGGCCCTTTTCGATCGCCGCAACTTGACCCTTGAGCCGCCGCACGCGGTTGAGCAGCCGTTCCTTCTCATCTATGGTGTGCGCCATATAAAATATTCTTCCAAAAAAGCCTTTACAAGTATACCCCGGTGGGTATAGCCTGAAATTGGGTGGGGATCACCTCCGCCCGAATTCAGCCAGAAAGGAGGCCCTTTTGTTGTCTGACGGCGGTGGCAGTCAGTTGCGCGAACAGCAAGTCGAAACCGAGTCAGCGGAGCCTCCCTCTGCGGCGGCCTCCTCTGTTTTGACTCGATAAGATTCCGCTTCGTCCGCGCTTCTTCCGATTCCAGCCACTTTTCATAGCAGCCCATGATCGCCGCGTGCGAATCATCGGAGGTGTATCCTCCGCACGGGGTGAAGTGTGCCTCCAGGCACTCTGGGCTTGCATTGCCGCTTGACGACCGGGAAGACTGCGTCATGTCAATGAGTCTTCAACTGCGGGAGGAAACGCGCACCAAGGCGCCAATCCGCGTCTCCAGCAAGTGGGCCGCGCAGGCGCTGACCTTCCTGATGGTCTTCGGCCCTGGCTTGATTGTGATGGAGGCCGATAACGACGCAGGCGCGGTCTCCACCTATGTGCAGGCCGGCGCGCAGTATGGGACACGCCTGCTGTGGCTGCTGCTGCTGTTGCTGCCCATCTCATACTTCGTGCAGGAAATGGTGGTGCGGCTGGGCATAGCGACAGGTCAGGGGCACGCTGCCATGATCTACCGCCGGTTCGGAAAGTGGTGGGGGCGGTTTTCGCTGGCCGACTTGCTTCTCGTGAACTTTCTGACGCTGGTGACCGAGTTTGCTGCCATCGCGTTGGCTCTAGGCCGCATGGGCGTCGACCCGATGCTGGGTGTGCCCTTGGCAGCCGTCGCGCTCATCGCCCTCGTGCTGACCGGAAGCTACCGGCGGTGGGAGCGGATCGTCATTTTTCTGTGCCTGCTGGACCTGCTGTGGTTCGTTATCGCCTTTCGCGTGCACCCGCCGGCCGCGGGCGAATTGCTGCGGCGCACGCTGGTGCCGTCGATGCCGCCGGGCGGGATGACGGCCGGCTGGCTGTTCCTGGTGATCGCGACCGTGGGCACCACCATCGCGCCCTGGCAGTTGTTCTTCCAGCAGAGCTGCGTGGCTGACAAGCGGCTTCGCTTCGCGGACCTGAAGTGGGCGCGCCTGGACACGTTTGTGGGCGCCGTTTTTACCATCCTGGTAGCCGGCTGCATGATGCTGGCCGGAAATGCGGCGCTGGTGCGGCACTTCGATTTTGCCGATCCGGCGAAGATGGCCGTGCAGTTGGGTGCGGTTTTGGGACCGTTCACGAAGAACGCGATCCTTTTGCTGATGATCAATGCTGCGGTGTTGGGTACGACCACCATCTCGCTGGCAAGCGCCTGGGCTTACGGCGAGGTGCAGGGCTGGCCGTCCAGCTTGCAGAAACCGGTTCGCGAGGCCCCGGCATTCTACGCCATGTACGGCGTGTGCGTGATGGCGGCCGCGGGGTTGGTGCTGATCCCGCGCGCGCCGCTGCAACTCATCATTCTGAGCGTGCAGGTGCTGGCCGGGCTGATGTTGCCCTCCGCCATCATTTTTCTGCAGCTCTTGTTGAACGACAAAGAAGTTTTGGGCGACCGCTTTGCCAATCGGCCGTGGAACAACGTGGTCAATTGGACCATCGTGGTTCTGCTGTTCGTTCTTTCGCTGTTGTTGGCGGCGCAGGTGGCGGCGCCACAGTGGTTTCCAAATACGTAATCGGGAGAGAGACTGATGAATCGGACTGAACTCAATATCGCGAAGCGCACGGAGCACACGTTCTTTGTGGTGCATCCCCTGGACGACGAACGCGAGCTCAAAGTGGACACCGAGCATATCGGCCGCATGCGGATGACGCCGACGGTGCGCGTCTGCCTGTATGCGCTGCGGGGTTATCTCCTTCTCATGGTGGGGCTGCTCGGCTTTCGAGTGCTCCAGTTGGCAGGGGCAATTCACGGCTGAAGCACGCGTCAGAGGGGCTGATGGCCGCATCAAAAAGAAAGGAGGTGAGACAGATGCGGATGAAAACGATGGCCGCACTGCGCGGCGTGGCCAGGTTCGCAGAGCGCTTCTTCGAGGTGCGCCTGCCACTCGACGGCCTCCTGGGGCTCCGCACCCGGAAGTGACGAAGCGGATGTTGCTACGAATTCGTTGGCTAGGATGAAAAAGACTGAACCAAGACCGGGCGGACCTAGCCCGTCGCGACCGTAAAGCCATTTCCCGGCTCCGGTTCGCCGAGGCTGGGTTTCCCATAACAAACCTGCGGGCGGGAATGCCATGACTGGGGCAATCCGGAAGCGAAGCTTGCGCGCGAGGAATCGCGAAGGCTCCAGCAGCTTCCAACCCCTAGGGATTCTTACAACCCGATGAATGACGACCGCGCAAAAAGCCGCTATGATAGGCAACCACCCATGACTCTATGGAAGGCAACGTTGACGGCCGGGATGGCACTGCTGCTGGTGTCCTTGGCACGCGCTCAACAGACCGATGGCCAAGTGGCAGCCGCAACCGACGGGCGCGCCGCGACGCAGCCGGCCGGGGCGCCCGATGCCACACCGCCGGAGGTGCCCGAGCGCTGGAACCTATATTTCCAGGCAACCTCCATCGGCGATGAGCATGGCACGTTTTACGCGCCGTACACCGGCCCGCTGAGCCTGCAGGACTATCCCGAGCACGACGTCTCGCTGACCACAACTCTGTTTTTCGCGGCTCTCCTCGGTACCAACACGCAACTCATCTTCAATCCGGAGATCGCCGGCGGCAAAGGATTCAGCGGCGTGAGCGGAATCGGCGATCCGCCCAACGGCGAGCTGCCGCGCGTGGCGACCGCGACTCCTAAGCCCTACATCGCGCGCCTCTTCGTGTCCCACGATTTCGGTTTCGGTACCGACAAGGAGAAGGTGGAAAGCGATGCCAATCAGCTCGCTGGCGAACGCCCGGTGACGCGCTACTCCATTTACGCGGGCCGCTTCTCGCTCACTGACTACTTCGATAACAACGAGTACACCCACGATCCGCGCGAGCAGTTCATGGCGTGGGGCGTGATGTACAGCGGCGCATGGGATTACCCGGCCGATACGCGCGGCTACACCTGGGGCCTGGTCCAAGAGCTGCACACGCACAACTGGGCGCTCCGCTACGGCATCGCCGCCGAACCACGCGTGGCCAACGGATCGCAATTCGACCGCCGTCTGTTCCGCGACCACGGCCACACCTTCGAAGCCGAGCGCCGCTACGCGCTGGGCAGCCACGCCGGCACCGTGCGCTTGCTGGGATTCGCCAACCGCGCCGATGCCGGCACCTACGCCACCGCGCTGCGAATGGCCGCCGAAACAGGATCGACGCCGGACGTGGTGGCAACTCGGCGGCCCGGCACGCTGAAGTACGGCGCAGGCGTGAACCTGGAGCAGGAAATCACCGGCGACGTCGGCGTCTTCCTGCGGCTCGGCTGGAACGATGGCAAGACCGAGAGCTTCGCTTTCACCGCCATCGACCGGCTGGCCAGCGGCGGCGTGTCGGTTAAAGGCACGCGTTGGAAACGGAAGCACGACGTGGTTGCCACGTCGCTCACCGCCGGCGGGATCTCAGGCGTGCACGCGGAGTATCTCGCAAACGGCGGGTTGGATTTTCTGATCGGCGATGGCCGTTTGAACTACGCTCCCGAATACGTTTGGGAATCGTATTACAGCGCCCGCGTACTCCCCGGCCTGTATGCGACTTTCGATCTACAGCACGACACCGACCTGGCATTCAATCACGACCGTGGCCCGGTCTGGATTCCGTCCATCCGCTTGCACATGGAATTCGGCCTCAAACCCCGCAAGGCCGAGTGAGCGGGCGCTGGCGTGGCCCAGGCAGTCCTGCCAAGACGTGGAGACCGCGGGGCGGTTGCGGAAAGCCGCGTGCATCCGGAAGAGCCGAGACGACTCGCCTTAGCAGGCCAAACAGCCTGGGCCACGCGCTTAGTGAACGTCACTCGGCGCTGAGCTTGATGAGTTGGGCGGCGTGCTTGAGGGCTTCGGGCGTAAGCGTCTGGCCGGAGAGCATGCGACCGATTTCGCGTGTGCGGCCGGCGTCGTCAAGCTCCTCGACGGTGGCCACTGTGCGGCCGCGCAGCTCTTGCTTGTCGACGCGGTAATGATGATCGGCGAAGGAAGCGATTTGCGGCAGGTGGGTCACGCAGAGCACCTGGGCGGAGGTGGCCAGCTTTTTCAAACGGCGGCCGATGCCTTCCGCCGCGCTGCCGCCCACGCCCGCATCCACTTCATCGAATACCAGGGTGCGCTGCGCTCCGGCATCGCCCGCGCGGCGCGCGGAGGCCAGGCAGGTTTTGAGAGCCAGGGCGATGCGGGAAATCTCGCCGCCGGAAGCCACCTTTTCCAGCGGCCGCGGCTCCTCGCCGGGGTTTGCCGAAACCAGAAACGCCACCGCATCGGCGCCGTGCCCGCTCCACGGGGCGCTGTCGAGTTCCACGCGGAACACGGCGCGCTCCATACCGAGCGGCGCCAGTTCCGCCGCCACGCGTTTCTCGAGTTTGCGCGCGGCGGCGGTGCGGCGCGCGGTCAACTCCGCGGCCCGATTGCCAAATTCGGTGGCCAGCCGCGCCTGTTCGCGCCGCAGCTCTTCCATGCGCTCACCCGCATTCTCGACGGCGGCGATCTGGCGGCGAACCTCCTCCAGAAATTCGAGCACGGCCGCCAGCGACGCGCCGTACTTGCGCTTCAACCGATCCAGCGCGGCCAGGCGCGTCTCCACTTCTTCAAGCCGCTGCGGGTTGGCCTCCAGATTCGAAAGATAATCGCGCAGCGCATAGGCAGCCTCTTGTAGGCTCAGATCGGCGGTTTTCAAGTGCTCGCGCAGGCCTTCGAGCGAAGGGTCGATGCGGCACAACTCTTCGACGCGCTTGGCAGCCTGGCGCGCCAGCGCCAGCGCCGATTGCGGGCTGTCGTACAGCGCGGCATAGGCCGTGGCCGCGGCTTCTTCCAGGCGCTGCACGTTCTGCAACACGCGCCGCTCGCGATCGAGCGCAGCGTCTTCCTCCGGTTGCACCGAGGCGCTTTCGATTTCGCGCCGCTGAAAGGTCCACAGATCGAGCGCGCGCAGCTTCTCCTGCTCGGAGTTTTCCAGTTGTTCGAGGCCAGCCGACGCCGCGCGCCATCCGCGGAAGGCTTCGGCCGCCTGCCCAGTCAGCTCGGCGTTCCCGGCGAAGGCGTCCAGCAGGTCGCGCTGCGCGTCGGCCGAAAACAGAAGTTGTTGTTCGTGTTGCCCGTGGATGTCGGCGAGGCAGGAGGCGAGTTCGCGCAGCAGCGCGACGGCCACCGGCCGGCTGCCGACGAAAGCGCGCGATTTGCCGCTGGCCAGAATTTCGCGCTCGATGAGCAGTTCGCCGTCTTCCGTCTCGAAGTCTGCCGGATCGAGAATCCTGCGCACCGCGGGGTTGTCCCGCACGTCGAAGATGCCGGCTACGCGCGCCTGTGGCTCGCCGGTGCGGATCATGTCGGCCGAAGCGCGTCCGCCGAGCAGCAGCCCCAGCGCGTCCACCACAATCGACTTGCCGCTGCCGGTTTCCCCAGTCAACAGATTCAGCCCTGGGTGAAAACGGACGCGCAGCCGCTCCACCACAGCGTAGTTTTCCACCACCAGCAGCAGCAGCATTCAATCGTGATTATAGCGGCTTGAAGGCATGACGCCATCTAGCCCCGCCTGGGTTCCCCGGAAACGTGGAAGCGCGGCAGGGTGACGCGGGCGGACCGCTCCGTCCGCGCCGCTTCGCCCAGCCGCGCTCCGCCAGACACTCCGTTGGCTGCCGCTCCTACGCCTGCTGCTTGGCTATGGAACCGATAATCGGCAGCACCGGGGTCTTGCCCTGGTAGGTCGTGATCATCAGATACAGCCACACCAGGAGGCACGCCAGACTGTAGAGAAGGTGGATGCTGGATGCGATGAACCACATGTGCAGGATACCAAACAGGATCCCCAGCAAAATGCTGAGTATGATGGATCCCGCGATCCAGGCCACCGAGAAGAAGATGGATTGAAATGCGTGGAAGCGGACGCTCTTGTTCTGGTTGTACGGCGCCAGCACCAGGAAGATGACACCCGTGATGAAACCGAGGACATAACAGAGCGCGCCGGCCACGTTGTCCGTCATCGGCGCAGCGCCAGCCACGGGTGGCGGCGCACCCGCTCCCGGCGGCGGAGCCGCACCTGCGGCGGCACCTACCACAGCGCCACACTTGGGGCAGAACTTTCCTTCAACTTGAGTACCACAGCCTGCACAAAACGGCATCGAACATCCTCCTTAAGAACTCGCAGCAAATCCGGCCAAATAGGCGCAGCCTATTTTCCCAATCCGCCATGCCAGGCGTTCAGGAATTGAGCGGTCCACCCGCCCAGCCACATTACCACAGCCGCGGCGCCATAGGCTAGACCGCCGCGCGCGATCCAGCACCTTGCGGCCGCCTCCGAGGCGGGCCGCTGGCCCTGCGCGAACACAGCGTACCATAGCAGCGCGACGGCTATAGCCAGCGTGCCCAGAGCCAAAACCGGCCCGGCCGGCATAACGCCCCAGGCGGCGCCCAAATCTCCATGAAGTGCCAGCACCGTGCTGCGGGTGAGGCCGCAGGTGGGGCACGGCAGTCCGGTGGCGCGGCGAAAAGCGCAGGCGACGACGATGGGCTTGCCTAAGAAGTAGACCCGATCCAGATCGGCGGACAGCACCAGGCGCGCCAGCGCGGCATCGGCCAGAATGGTCGCGCCAACCACCGCCGCCAGAGGAGACCGCGTGCCAGCCGAATCCATCATACCCCCTGCGGATTGTTGACCACGTAACAGTTCACGGCCTTGTCGTGCAGCGTTTGGCCGCGCTCATCCCATAACGGCCAGAGCATATCGAGCAGCGGCAGGAATGGCACCAGCGACAGCCCTACGCGCACCACCAGGCGGAGGAACGCCGCGCCCTGGGTGAGCAGGTTGCCGGAAGCATCGACGACCTTGATATGCACCACCCCCTGCCCGATGGAGAAGCCGCGCTGCGCAATCAGATACACGCCGTTATACAGGCCGACCAGCAGAGTTGCGACGGGAAACAGCAGGAAGAACATGCAGCACATACTGGCGCCCGCTCCGTGACCGGCCAATGCGGCCATGCTGGCCAGCACCGTTCCAGCGACGAAAAACAGAATTGCCATGCCTACTCCCACCAGCAAACTGTCGATGAGGAAACCGACCACGCGGTTACCCCAACTGGCATATCCACAGGCGAATACGGCTGGGTATGGTCCGGCAGTCGCCGGTTGGATGGGCGGGACCGGCGCCACCGCACTCTGTTGCGCCGCGCCGCAAGCCGGGCAATAGGCCGTGCCCTCGGCCATCGAGGAACCGCAGTTTGGACAGTACATGTGTTTTCGCTTACTGAGGATCTACATTACATCTTTTGCGGGCGGGAGGGAAGAGAAATCAGCGGCCGGGCGAGCCCAGCACGACGAGGGGGAGAATGGCGCCCAAAACGGCGCCGACGATGAGCGCCGAGTTGCCTGCGCCGAGAAACGAAGCCAGCAGTCCGGCTAGCGACCCCAAGCCCGCGCCTACCACCGCGATCATGATTCGTTTGCCCATTGAGAGCGGGGTTTCGCCGCGCGCCGACGGCAGCAAAACCGATCCAGCCTATTTCTTGTCCGGCTGGCCGGTGATGAACACGGTATCGCCCGGATGGACCAGCTTATAGCGTTCGCGGATGAGGATGTCCTGCGCGTTCGCGTCGTTCTGGAGACGGAGGATGTGGTCGCGCTTGCGCTCGATCTCGCGGGCCAACTGGGCGTTGCGCTCCTCTAGGCGCAGGATTTGCTTTTGCCTGGCTAGCACTGCGGGAATGCCCCTGGGGCCGCCAAGGGTCGCCGCGACATAGGTGGCGGCGATCGCGAAGACCACGATATATGCAGTTCGGCCGAGCGGCGCTTTCATCGAACTATGCCCTGGAAGATAATAGTAACACTGCGGCGAAACTCTGCAACGCACTTTTTTCATGACAGACAAAATCTTGGTATTCAGCACCTGCGCTTCCCAGGAGGAAGCCGAAAAGCTGGCCCGGCTGGTGGTGGAGCGGGGGCTGGCGGCGTGTGCCAGCATTGTGCCGAACGTGCACAGCTACTACCGCTGGCAAGGCGCGGTGGAGACGGCGAGCGAGTACATGCTGATGATCAAATCGGCGCGGCCACAGTTCGCGGCCCTCAGCGCCGCCATCGAGCGGGCGCATTCCTACGAAGTGCCGGAAGTGCTGGCGGTGCCCGTGGTGGCGGGGTCCGCTCCTTACCTTGCGTGGCTTGAGGCCAGCCTTGCCGGAGAGAACGAGGGCGCTTCCCAGTGACAGCCGCAAGTCTTTCTGGGCGTCTCGATCCGTGCCTGGCGCTGATCTTCGACATGGATGGGGTGGTGATCGATTCGAATCCGGTGCACCGCGAGGTCTGGGTGGCTTTCAATCGCCGCTATGGCGTGGAAACCACCGAGGCGATGCTGCAACGCATGTACGGCAAGCGCAACGATGAGATTGTGCGCGATTTCTTCGGCGAAGATCTCACCAATGACGAAGTGGCGCGGCGCGGCGCGGAAAAGGAGCGGCTGTACCGCGAGACGATCACCGGCCGGGTGGAGCGGATGCTGGTACCCGGCGTGCAAGCGTTCTTGCGGGAATATCAAGGCGCGCGGATGGCGGTCGCCACCAATGCCGAACCGGAAAATGTGGCGCTGGTATTGGAGAGGGGCAGTATGCGCCCGTATTTTCAAGTGATTGTGGATGGCCACCAGGTCCGAAAGCCGAAGCCGGACCCGGAGATCTACCGCCTGGCGGCGCGTCGGCTGGAGGTTGCCGAGGCGAACTGCATCGTCTTTGAGGACTCGAAATCGGGAGTCCAGGCGGCACACGACGCTGGAATGAGGATAGTAGGGCTGTTAACTACGGAAGATAACTTGCAGAATATTAGTGTTTCTGCCGATAATTTCTTAAGCGAGAGATTGCGAGCGTGGCTCGCCGCTCAAAGATGCGCATCCTGAAGGGTATAGCGCTGTTGCTGCTCGCCTGTGTGGCCTCCCGCATAGGCTTTGCCCAAACTGCGCTCACACTCGCAGCGCTGAACGCCCGCAACGAGCTCGATTACGGCGCGGTGTATGCGCGGCAGACAGTGTCCATCCGAGGGACGGTGAACGCGCCGCCTTTTCATTTCCCGGACTTCACGATTCTTACCATCCAGGATGGCGCTCAGGGAGCGGCTTTGCACACGCCGGGAACCTCGCCCATGCTCGACGCTTTCCGGCCCGGGGATGTGGTGGAAGCCACCGGGAGCGTGATCACTCTGGGTGGCATGGTGATGGTGGAGGCCGGGAGAGTGAAGAAAGTGCTTCGCGCAGCCGGCTACCCGGCAGCCGCGGTGAGCCTCGACGATCTTCGCCAGTTCGCAACCTTGGGCAGGTTGGTGCGGGTCAAGGCGCGCCTGATCGAAAGCGGCTCTACCGCGTCCGGCCCCTACATGCTGATCGGGCCGGACCAGGATCCCTACAAGGTGACCTTCCCCAGCCGGGAAGAGCGTCTCGGCCCGACGCTGCCGGCTATTGCGCCGGGAGATGAAATTGAAGTCGTTGGCGTAGCTTTCCAATACCATGCGGGAAAGCCTGCCCACAACCGGGGTTACGAGTTGCTCGCGACGGAGCCGCCGGTGGTTGCCGGCGCGGTTTCCCGGTGGTGGCTGTCGCCGCTGGTGGTGCTGGGGACAGCACTGCTGGTGGCAGGCGCGGCGTTGCTGATGGGCGCCCGCGAGCGGCGGATGCGCGGCCAGCGGGAGCTGCTGAAGAAGACGTATCAACTGGGCGAGGAGGTCTTCGGCGCGGCATCGATCGGGCAGATTCAGAAACGGCTGGACGATGCATTGCCGGCGGTGTTGGGGGTGACGCGGGTGCGTCTGTACCTGCACAACCGGAGCGCCAAGCAACTCGATGCGGTTAGCTCCGGGCCCGGTGAGCCGGCATCGATTTCGCTCTCCGCCCCGACCGACGGTCCGCACGCGGGGGCGGTGGCCTGCTTCCACTACCGCAGTCTGCTGGTGATCCCGGACGTGAGCCGTAGTCCTTTCCCGGTGGCGGGGGGACAGGGGCGGGTGCATCCCAAGTCGCTCTTCTTCGTGCCGATGATCGCTCAGGGCGAGGTCGTGGGCGTGCTGGAAATGGACCAGGACGACCGGGTACGCGATTTTTCGGCTGCGGAGCAGGCTCTGGGTCAGCATCTGGCCAACCAGGTTGGCGTGGCGGTGCGGCTGCTCGACCAACGCTCCGTGCAGGAGCAGCTTTCGCGAACCGAGAAACTGGCGGCGGTGGGCCGGCTGATTTCGAGCATCGTGAACGAACTCGAGGCGCCGCTGGCATCCATTCAGGAGCTGGCCGACCAGGCTCGGGTACGCGTGCGGCAGGCTCCGGGGGATCGCGAATTGGCGGCCATCGAGATCGAGGCGCAGAAGGCTGCCGCGGTAGTGGCGCGGCTGGTAACGTTCGCCTCTTCCGAGCAAGTGGAGGCGCGCCCGGTCGCAGTGGGCGATCTGCTGCGACACCTGATCGATTTCCGCGAAGGCGATTGGAAGGCTTCCGGCATTCGTCTGCGCGACATGGTTTCCCGCGAGCCCTTGAAGGTGCTGGGGTCGCACGGACAACTGGAGCAGGTTTTTCTAAATCTGCTGGTACACGCCGAGCAGGCGCTGGCTGACGTGCAAGAGAAAACGCTGACCATTCGCACCAGCGTTATGGCCAAGCGGCTGCTGGTGGAGATTTCCTTCTCGGCGCCGCCGGAGTGGCACAGCAACGCCGAGGAAACCGCGGCCGTGCTGGGGGTCACGAACAGCGTGGTGGCCGGCCACAGCGGCGAAGTGCGCCTGATTGAGCCGAGGGACACTGGGCCGCGCTTCGAGGTGGAGTTGCCGCTGGCGGCGCGCGAACGCGCCGTCGCCACCAGCGACGCGGCCGGGATGCCGGAAATCCAGAGCCGCCTGACGGCGCTGGTAATCGAACCCGACGAACCGCTGCAACGGCAATTGGTGTCCATGATCGAGCGTAGCGGCGCGCGCGCGATACCGGTGAGTAACGCCGACACGGCGCTCGAACTGGCCGGCCGCGCCCACATCGACGTGGCCCTCTGTTCGGTGCACGCTCCCGGGTTGAACTGGGTGGAACTTTCGGAACGCATGCGGGCCCGCGTGGGAGCATTTGTTCTGATGCCGGACCGTTACGATGCCGAACTGACATCCGACTTCGAGGGCGATAACTGTTTCGTACTGCCCAAGCCGGTCCAGGAGTCGGAGCTGAACGACATCCTCCTGTTCGCCGAGCGCGCGCCTCTGGCGAAGGTCATCCCCATCAAGGACGGCGTGGCGTAAGACGCGTGCGAGCGGAAGCCCGCACTCCGCGCAACCTTCCAGCCGCACCTACCGGCCGGTCTGCGGTCGCACCGCATGGCGCAGCCCACGCCGGAACGTCTCCACGCTTGTGATATGTTGGTCACCGGCACTTGTTGAGGGGAATCTGGGTGAGGGATCCAATCGCGCTCCGTCCGGGTACTGGTAGGTCCAACCCCAAAACGCATTTTCTTTAGCACTATGTGAGGCACTCCGCACAGTTTTGCCGCATCTAATGGTGAACCCCACGCGGGTACCGGGGAAGCGGGCGGAAGTCCCTCGGGAACCTGGGATCGAAATCCGGGGTTGAGGAAACGAATCATGCGAAAGCTGCTGATTACTGCCAGCGTTCTTTGCGCCGCTCTACAAGCTGCGCCGTTGGTCGCCCCGGTGCGGCCGGTTTTGTTCGAACCCGGCACCAAGCCCGGCGAGTATCGGTCCAGCGTCTCTAAAGGCGCGCTCCGGCTCACTCCGGCGGGCATCGAGTTCGCGGCCGCGGACCGGCCCGTCATCCGTCTCGGGCTGGTGGGTGCACGACCCGCGGAACCGGTGGGGGTTGAGTTGCTCCCGTCGACTTCCAGCTACTTCCTCGGCAACGATCCCAAAGGTTGGAGAACCGGCGTCGCGAACTACGGAAAGGTGCGCTACAGCGGCGTCTACCGGGGCGTCGACCTGGTCTTTCGCGGCTCGGAGAAGGCCTTCGAGTACGATTTCGTGATTGCTCCCAACGCCGACCCCTCCCGAATTCGCATGCGGTTTGACGGCGCCCGGAAGCTGTCGCTGAACGCTGCGGGCGATCTTCTGGTCGACGGCTGGTTCACCCAGCGCCGTCCGCACATTTACCAGGAGTCGGCCCGCGGCGCGCGCGAAGTCGGCGGCCGGTTCCGCATCCACCGCGACCGCACCATCTCGTTCGAAACCGGACCATACGACCGCTCGCAAGCGCTGGTGATCGACCCCATCATCGACTACACATCGTATCTGGGCGGCGCGGCTGGGGAGATTGGCAACGCGATCGCGGCAGACAAGGCCGGCAACATTTACGTAGGAGGCTGGACGGCTTCTCCCAATCTTCCCGGAACCATCGCCTTCGGGCAGGCTCCAGCGACGCGCCAGGCGGGATTCATTACCAAGTTCGCGCCCATCGCCGGGGGCACGACCCAAATCGTATTTACCATCTATCTCGGTGATAACATAGGGCTTGGTTTCGCCATAGTAGATGGACTGGCTATAGATTCAGGCGGGAATATCGTCGCCGTGGGCGAAACTGACGCTCCCTATTTCCCGACTCAAGCTGCCGTTCAGTCGGGAATCAGCGGCGGGCAGGATTGTCCTGTGTCCGGAGCCGGTACGAATTACTACTGTCCGGACGGCTTCGTGACTAAGATAGCGCCAACTGGACGCAGCCTGGTTTTTTCGACTTATTATGGCGGCCCCGGGGCCAATTTTTTCAATGCCGTTGCGCTCGATTCCGACGACAACATTTATGCAGTCGGCGAGGCGGTTGGACCGACGAGTCTGAATGGGACCCCGAACTCGATCCAACCGGTCGCCAACTCAACATTGGAAATGCAAATGGTTCGTTTTGACCCCATCGGAAACTTGCTTTACTCGACATACCTGGGCGGCAGCGTCGGGCAGGCGGGCTCCTCGATCGCCGTTGGATCACCCGGCATCGCCTGGATCGGAGGTTATACCAGCTCACCTGACATGCCTATTACGAGCGATGGCTTCCAGACCACGTTCCCGGAAGCCGACCAAAGCGCTTATCTCGCCCGGATCGATACCACCCAGTCCGGAAAAGCCGGTCTGACCTACGCCACTTTTTATGACGGCCCCATCGGCAATTCACTATTGAATCACCTGTTCCTGGATCCTTCGGGCCAGGTGGTGTTCTGCGGCGCCGCATTTTCGAACCTCCCTATCACGCCGACCGCGATGGAAGGTTTCGTGGGTGCGCAAGCATCGGAGGAAGTCGCGGGCTTTGTTTACGGAGACGGATTCATCGCGCGCATCAACCCGGCCGTGGCGGGCGCCAATGGGCTGACGTACGCGAGCTTCATCGGCGGCACCGACGAGGACTCGGCACAAAGCTGCGCCCTCGACCCGCAGGGGAACTTCGTGGTCGCCGGGTGGACCCTGTCCGGGAACCCGTTCCTGACCTTAGGCTCGCCGATTCCACTCAAGCAAGTCGGCAGCAACGCGAATGTCTTTGTGATCCGCATCGACCCCACCAAGGCAGGAGGGCTGCTGGAAAGCATGCTGTTCGGTGGCGACGCAGGAGATTCGGTCACAGCCATGGCGATTGACTCAGATGGGTTCGCCTACCTTACTGGCGTCACCTACTCGCAGGATTTCCCGGTGACCAGCGGCGCAATACAACCGCTCTATGGTGGAGACAATAACCAGTATAATTTTCCGGTGTGCTGCGGCGACGCGTGGGTCATGCAGCTTAATCTCAACGCGTACCAGGTGGGTGTCGGGGATCTGGCCCTCGACAGTGGCGACTTCCAATCGGGCTCGGCAAACTCCTGGCTTCCCGTACCGCTGAGCGTGCACCTGGCGGACATCAACGGCAACCGGCTGCAACTGGCTGGCTACCCGATCACTTTCACGGCAAGTACCGGAATCAATGTGTCCCCGGCCGCGGCGTCTACCGACGGCACCGGCGCCGCCGCAACGACGGCGCTGCTCGGCGATGGCAATGGCACCGTAACCGCAACCATTACCGGCACTAGTGTGAGTTACACGTTCCACGTATACGCGGGCTCCGGTCCAGTTCCCCATTCGGTCGCGATTCTCTCGGGCGGCAATCAGACCGGCCAGGCAAACACTACGCTGCCTTTACCATTAGTGGTGCAACTACGCAACGCCGGTAACGGACCAGTTTCGCTTTCCGGAGTGAACGTCCTGTTCAGCCCGACCAATGCCACGGTTCCAGCGACCATTGTCGCGACGGATTTTAACGGCCAGGCTTCCACCACGGTCACGCTCGGCCCGCAGTCGGGAAGCGCGAGCGTGCAGGTGGTGGTGGGTGGCATGCCCTCGATCACGGCCAACTTCACCGTCGGCGGCGGCGTGACACTGCCAACGATTACCGGCGTCGGCGTTTCCGGTGGAAGCGTCGCCATCGCGCAGAATGCGTGGATCTCAATCTACGGTTCCAACCTGGCGCCGGCTAGCGTGGGCACGGGCCTCACCTGGAGCAGCGCGCCGTCGTTCGCGTCCGGCCAGATGCCAACCTCGCTGGGCGGCGTCGGCGTCACGGTGAACGGCAAGCCGGCGTACATCTATTTCGTCAGTGCCGGGCAAGTGAACGTGCTCACACCGCTCGATTCGACGACTGGGCCGGTTGCGGTCGAGGTGAACAATGGCAGCGCGACCAGCGCCGCATATACGGTGAACCTGGAAGCGGCGGCGCCGGGATTCCTGCGCTTCGGCGATGGCGTCCACATTGCCGCCGAGCACGCCGATTACAGCCTGCTCGGCCCGGCCTCGATGTCGGTGCCGGGATACACATTCACACCGGCCGCACCGGGCGAGACCATCTCGCTGTTCGGCGATGCCTTCGGCTTGCCGGTCACCACGTTGACGGCGGGGGCGGACGTGCAGACGGGCGCGCTGGCAACATTGCCGCAGGTCACCATCGGCGGTGCGACGGCCACGGTGACATTCGCAGGTCTCATCAGTCCGGGGCTGTACCAGATCAACGTGGAGGTTCCGAAGACAGCCGCAGCCGGCGACAACCAGGTGATCGCGACATACGGCGGCGCCAGCTCGCCCACCGGAGCCATGATTCCGGTTGCGCAATAAACAGACCGTGCGATAGTAGGACAGACGATCGGTTCTTGTCGTCAACTTGTCGCGTTTTGCCGAGCGATGACCACGAAAGGCGATGGTCTGTTCTACCTGCGTCGGCACTCGTGTCGATGCCGTCTTTAAAACGGAGCTCGTAGGGGCCGGGCATGCCCGGCCCGGCCTCGGAGCACTCGTGCACTCACTAATAGGAGCGAACGAACATGGCAAACAAATTTGGTACCGATATCCTGATTCAAGCGCCAGATCCAAAACGCGCGGCATCCTTCTATGTCGAGCAACTCCGATTCGAGATCACTGACGAGCAGCCGGACATGATCAGCCTCCACGGCGAGCACATCAACCTATTCATCGAGCGCGGACCGGCGCTGGGACCGGTGTTGGAAGTGACGGTCGGCAACGTCGAAGAAGCCAAGGCCAGACTCCTAAAGAGTGGCTGCGTGGTTGTTAAGGATGAGCCGGATTTCCCGCGATGCTACATCAAGGATCCGTACGGGCTGATTTACAATTTGACGAGGTGAAGAGCATGCCTACGCGTAGAGCGATCCTGATCCTTGGCGGCATCTTCGGCTGTCTAACTTTCGGTTTCGGGCAACAGGCTCGATCCGGACCGAAGACAGTTCTCACGCCCGAGCAGCCGGCCTTGCAGCAACCTGTGAAGCAGGCCGGAGCGGACCGCGGGAACCTGCGCAACGCGGGACAAGAAGCCTTTGACGCAGAGATGGCCCGGGAAAAGGCTGGCGACTGCCCTGACGCCCACGGCAACTACGAATTCATTATGTGTTACGAGAAGGCCCTCACCGCCGCGGCACAGCATCTGAAAACGTATCAGGAAATCATCCGCGATTTGCTCAGCCGGAGGGGCTCGGATGCCAATGGCCAGCCAGCGCCGCCCGCACCTGCCGGGCCATTCACATCAGCGCAGCTTGTGGCTGAATTCGACCATCTGGAACAGGTCTGGCACCCCTATCTCGATGCGGCTTGCACCGCCGCTTTCCATCAGTTTGGGGCAGGCACCGGTGGTGCCAGTTCGGCAGATGCGTGCAGCCTGCGGTTCATGCGCAGCCACATGCGAGACCTGGACGGCATCTACGACGGGCTGCTGCACCGCTGAATCTTGCCTGCGCCGCTTGCCGGGCGAGGCGCGCTTGCAGGCGCCGCTCGCGCGGGCGGGCCGCCTTCGGCCCAATCAAGCCGCGATCCGCTTTTGTCCAGAGATTCACAAAGGGCAGTGAAGTTGCTTATATTCCGTGCGCTACGGGAATGGCGAAACGCGCCGAGAAGACTCGACACATCGGCCTGGAAAGTCTGCGCTGCGGCTACTGTTCCACCCGCCGGGGGCGCTCGTAGGGGGTCTTCAGAAACTTACTGGCGTCTTCCTGCGCGCTCTGGGTGTCGTCCTTGGTCCGCATGGCGAGGTTGTATTCGTTCACCGCGCGGTCGCGCTGGCCGGTGATGTCGAAAATCTTGCCCAGGCTGATGTGCGCCCAGACTTCGGTCCACTTCGGTTGTAAGTCGCCGTTCAGCGCTTCGCGGAATTCGTTGGCAGCCGGTTGGAAGTTGTTCTCGATGAAGTAGACTTCGGCGATCCTATAGTGCGCCAACGAGCTGGTGCGGTTGGTTTCCAGCGCCTTCTGATACTGCTGGAGAGCTTCCGGGAACTGGCTCAACTCGGCGAACTGTTCGCCCTTCTTGATCGCCACCGCCACCCTCAGAGCCGGGCTGTAGCGCAAAACCCGATTGTCCGGATCGATGATGACGTTCTTCGGCTTGCCGAAGGTGTCGATCGAGAACTCCGACGACGTGCCCACCACTTCGATGCGCTTCTGCTCCGGGTTGCCTTCGGTCTCGATCTTCAGATCCACCGGCATGCGGAACGTGTCCATATCCTGGCTGATCT
>CAZFOP010000021.1:0-10112 GCA_964520085.1 uncultured Solibacteraceae bacterium
CGCTCAGCGCCATCGTCACCATCCACCCCGGCGCCGGCGGCACCGAAAGCCAGGATTGGGCGGAGATGCTGCTGCGCATGTACCTGCGCTGGACTGAGCGGCACGGCTTCCAGACCGTAATCACCGACCGCCTGGAGGGCGAAGGCGCCGGCATCAAGTCGGTCACCTTCGAGGTGAATGGCGAAAACGCTTACGGCCTGTTGCAGTCGGAAGTCGGCATTCACCGCCTGGTGCGCATTTCGCCGTTCGACGCCAACGCGCGCCGCCACACCTCGTTTGCCTCGGTGTTCGTGTATCCGCAGGTGGACGATGAGATCGTCATCGACATCAATCTGGACGATCTCCGCATCGATACGTTCCGCTCGTCGGGCGCCGGTGGGCAACACGTCAATATGACGGATTCGGCGGTGCGGATCACCCACATCCCAACCAAGACCGTGGTGCAATGCCAGAACGAGCGCTCGCAGCACAAGAACCGCGAGAGCGCCATGAAGCAGCTTCGAGCCAAGCTGTACGAGTTGGAGCTGGAGAAGAAACGCGAAGCGACGCGGAAGACCGAGGACTCCAAGCTGGAGGCCAGTTTCGGCAGCCAGATCCGCAACTACGTGCTGGCGCCCTACCGGCTGGTTAAGGATCTGCGCAGCAAGCTGTCGTTGGGCGACGTGGACCGCGTGCTGGAAGGCGACCTGGACGGCATGATCCACGCGTACCTGGTCTGGCGGAAGACCGGCCGCATCGCCGGCGACGATAAGGACGAAGCGCCGGAGTGAACGCCGACCAAGCCAGCATCGCCCACGCCGCGGAGTTGATTCGCACCGGGCGCCTGGTGGCTTTCCCCACCGAAACGGTTTACGGGCTGGGAGCGAATGCGCTCGATGCCGAGGCAGTCGCGCGCATCTTCGCCGCCAAGCGTCGGCCGCGCACCAGCCCGCTGATCGTGCACGTGGATTCGATTGCGATGGCGCGAACTTTAGCTGCCGCGTGGCCGGAAGCGGCGGACACACTGGCGCGCCATTACTGGCCGGGGCCCCTGACGCTGGTGGTGCCGAAGCGTGCCATCGTGCCGGATATCGTGACAGCCGGTCTGCCGACGGTGGGGCTCCGCATGCCGGCGCATCCGCTGGCACTCGATCTGATTCGCGCCGCGCAAGTGCCGATTGCCGCGCCCAGCGCCAACCGATTCACCGAGCTTTCGCCTACCGTGGCCGAAGACATACCCTCCCAGCTTGCCGATTTCGTGCTGGATGGCGGACCGGCGCGGGTCGGCATCGAATCCACCGTGCTGTCGCTGGCTGGCGCGCCATTGTTGCTGCGGCCCGGCGTAATTCCGCTGCCCGAAATCGAAGCGCTCATCGGCCCGGTCGAGATCTCCGCAGCCGCCACCGTTGGCCCGCACCCATCGCCCGGCATGCATCTGCGCCACTACCGGCCGGCTACGCCGCTCTATCTGATCGCTCCCGGCAGCCCGCCGCCGGAAGGTCATGGCGCGCGGCTGAGGATCGGTCACGAGATGCCCGCCGATCCTCGCGAGTACGCCGCGGCGCTCTACCGAACACTGCACCGCCTGGATGCCGAAGGCTTCGCCTGGATCGCCGTCGATCGTCCACCCGAAACCCCCGCCTGGGCCGGCGTGCTCGACCGCCTGTGCCGGGCCGCAATGGAAAGTTCGGGAACCAACTACACGATTTTGCCGACAATAGACACGGGGTAATTGATTACTCTGTCAAGGGTTTCCGATGGCGATGCAGCATTCGCGGAAACCGCACCAATCGCAGGGCTAGTTTTCCGAAGGCTTCTGGAGGCTATCTATGACCAGAACCTCCACTGGACTTTTTTGCGACTCAAGCCTGAGTCCAAGTTGCTCTCGCAATGCCGTAACCAATGGCGGTAGCGGGGAGTCCGGCGTTTCGTCTGGTGCCCATTCCAGCGTGAAGTCGTAGCTGTCGCTCAGTCCGGTCTTGTCCACCACAATCCGGCCCAGCCGGTTCCCGACGTACCTTGCGAGTGCCCCCGTGGAAACGCCGGTTCCGACCAACTCCGACTTACCGTCGCCGCCGTGAGTGTTCATTGCGGTGCCTTCGTTCTGGCCTTTTGTCTTGAGCTTCAAGCCACCTTTTTGATTCTTCTCGAGAACTAACGCGTACACAGTTAACTCCCGCATCTCCCGGTGGAATTTCATACTGAACCGGTCACTCAGCAGGCTCTTCAGCAGAGGGCTGATCTGATCCGGCCCAGGTTTCTCCGGACGGCCAGTCTGCGCCTCAATGTCGTACCGATCGGTATCCAGCCACGCTGGGCCACCGGCGATCTGAGCGTTCTGTATCTGAAAGGCTGCACGGATCAGGAGTTTCACCGGTTCATTGGTTATTCTGAGCCGTCCTCCCTCGAATACGTTGAAACTCGTGCCGGCGCTCGTACTCTCCACGCTGGGCCGGATTACGGCTACTTCAAAAGCCGGCGGCGATTGCCCCCGCGCGACGAGGCCCGAAAACACAAGGATCGTCCAGAGAATGCTCGCCGACCGTCTTCGACTCGAAAGTTGCATCGCACCCCCGGATATCCATACTGCCGATGCTGCGTTTAGTTACCACTCTTGATCAGCATCACGCGCGGCCGAAGACCCTCGCTCAGTCCTCTTTGTGCTCCTTCTTGGGATCCTTCACTTTGGGCACACCGAAGTGGCCGCCCAACTTCGCCAGGGTCTCGAGGTCGATGTTGCCGGCGATGTTCACCACCGTCACCTCTTTTGGATCGGTAGCGACAATCGCCATGCCGATGGATTTATTGCCGGCGAGGTGCAGCCAGACTTCGGTGCTCCCGCCATCCTCCGCATTGGTCGAGCCGACGATTTTCGACCACTCCGGCCCGTGCAACTGGGCGCGAATCGGCTCCAGGTCGGCCTGGGTCCAGACGCCAGCCGATTTGAAGTTGTAGTGGCGCACGTAGATGCCCTCGATGCCCTCGATCAGCTTCCGGACGCGCGATTCGTCCGGATTGTCCGCATCGAGAAACTTGGCCGCGAATTGTAAGGTGGCCGAGTTTAGCGACACGTCCACATGCTGCGAGGACTTGGCTGCCACCGAGTCCAGATTGAGTTGGAACTGCTGCGGAGCGGCCAACACAGGCAGCGCCGCCAGACACGCGATCAATAGTGTTTTCATTGCGTTATGTCCTTTACTTCAAGTTGAATGCGATGCATGGGCGCGGCGGCGAGCCGCAGTGCCAGCATCATTTCCCGCTTCGCTTCATACCCCTGATGCTGGCGCCACGCCCCCGCGGCGCCCGCCGCCACCACCACCATCGCCGCCGCAGCCAGCCAGCGCCGCGCGCCGTGTGGCTCCCGCCTGCCGCGGGCCAGCACGCGCTCCGCGAAACCAACCGGCGCATCCTGCCGCGCCAACGCCCGCCGCAACTCGTCTTCTAACCAGTCCATCCACTTTCTCCTATGCCGCGGCGTGCCAGCTTTCCGCGCAACAGTACCAGCGAGCGCTGCAAGTGACTCTTCACAGTCGCCACCGGCATCTCCAGCGCGGCGGCGATCTCAGACGGATCCAGATCCTCCTGATAGCGCAGCACCATCACCATCCGTGGCGCTTCCGGCAGCGTCGCGATCAGTTTGCGCAGTAGCTCGCTGAGCAACGGATCGCTAGGCTTCACAGCAGCAGCGGCCGGTTCCGCCACATCCTCCAGCGCCAGTTGCGGTTTTCGGCTGCGGCGCCGTCCTTCGTCGATTGCGCGCTGCACGGCCACCTTTCGCAACCAGGCGGCGGCGTGCAACGGGGTCTCGATCTGGTGCAAATTCCGGTGCAGGCTGAAGAACACTTCCTGCGCAACTTCCTCCGCCGTGGCCCGGTCGCGCAGGAAATGGAGCGCAATGGAAAACACCATTGCCTGGTGCTGCCGCAGCAGCTCCGTGAAATCGCAACCAATTTCCACTACAACGTTCAGCACGCCTATTGTTCATCCTTTGCATAAGCAATCTGGCTGCTGACTTCGGCATGCCGGAAACCGCTGTTGAGCAGCGAAATGCTCATTGTGCGCCGGTAAAAAAACAAACCAGTCACTTCAAATTCTCCGCCGTAACTGACCGGAAACCAAACGCCATCGGCGACTTTCTGGTAGCTCAGGTTGAACCCCAGTCCGCGGACGTTCGTGCCCAGCAGGATGCGTATGGCAGCAGGCATCTTCCAAGTCATGCTGGTCGAGATGGTGACTGGCTGGAACTCTTGTGTATCAATCAGCGCTTCGCCTTTCCACAGGGCGCTGCCGCCCTCGTCGTCGTCTAGGACGCTGGCGCGCCGCTTAGGTTCAAAGGCGACTCGCCAAACCTTCCGCCCACGATACTCCTCTGCGCCGCCAACAATACGAAAGGCATACTTGAGTTGCTGGTGATAAGTCAATGGGAACAAGTCGGATTCAATTCCATCCATCGACTTTTTGTCAGCCGTCATGTCATCCGACATCTGGGCGATCAAGTCGCCGTCGAGATCGAGACCTTTGTACTGGTAACCAGGCTTGTCATAGCTAATATAACTGCCGTGTTTTTCGTATTTTCCAGAGAAATATGTAAGCTGCTTCTTGACTTCTCGACGGTCCGGGAGCACCAGGTACTCACGGTGTTCCTCGCGAGCAACTTTGCCGCCGGAGCGGACCATGCGAAGAAGCTGCTTCTGCTGGTAGATCCACTGGACGCGCTGTTCCCGGCTCTTCGCCTGGTTGATCCCGACCTGCGCCATGATCGAATTTGCGTCGGGAGTCTGCGCAGCCAACAGCCCCGCCGCAGCGCCGATCAGGATGAGAAGCTTCATCGCGCCCTCCATACCTGTATACGCCAGGTATGGACGGTGCGAATGCAGAATTGTGCGAAAGCGCCGGGAGATCGAATGCCCTCCCGGCCGTTCGAGGCTTCGGTTACTTCGCGGCCGGTTTGTCTTCGGGCGCCAGACTCGCCGGCGAGTTCGACCAGCGCGTTGGCGTGGCGGCCGTCTTGCTTCCGTCCTTGCCGGTCACTTCCAGTTTGAAACTGACCTCGGAGCCCACCGGTGTGTAGACGATGCTGCCGACCTTGAGCTGCTTGGCGTCCATCTCGTATTTCTGGTCCCGGTTCCCGTCGTTGATCGACAACACGCCGTGGTTGGCGTTGGCAATGATGGCGGAATCTTTCTCCCAGGTGATCTGCAGATCCTTGCCGCTCGGTTCCACAGTCAACGTCAGTTTCGCCGGTTTCGCTGCCTCCGGCTTGGCGGCGGGCTGTGCTTCCCGAGGTTTAGCGCCGGGCTGCGCTTCCTCCGGCTTGGCGCCGGCGAGCGCGGATGTCATGCCTTTCATCAGGTCTTCCATGGGAGCTTCCTGGAAACCAACGGGGATGGCGAAAACGCTGTCCGGAATCTTGTCGGTCGAGAGTTCCTTCAGCTCGAGTTTCACGTTCACCAGCGGCTGGTCATCGGGCGGCAAGGCGGGCAGAGCGTCGGCCTTCCCGGCCTGCTCCAACATCTTCCTCAAGCCCGGCACATAGAGCCCCATATCCATGCCAAGCGTTACGTTGCCCCCCTTTGTCATTTCCTCCACCATCTTGCCGACATGGTCGCCCATGCCAGGAATGGAGCCGAATATCTGGCGCATCATGGAAGCCACGTCGCCGAAGCCTTTGTTGCGCTCATTGTAGGCCACCAGTTCGCGTAGCGCCGGCACGCGCTCCAGCTCGGACGGCGTCGGCTTCCAGATATCGAACTTCAAGTTCAATGCCAGGCCGTTCTCCTGGCCTGGAATCGGGAGCGGAATCGACACGTGGATCACGACCTCGCGCTCGTAGGCATCAATGCCCTGAATGCGGCTGGTGCGGCCGGTGTCGCGCGATTCGGTATCAAACTTCATCTTCTCCAGGATCTGCTTGGCTGCGTCCGGCAGGTTCGGCATGGCCTGTCCGTTGGCGCCGGCGATCTTGGAAATGTAATTCGCCATGGCTATGGTGGCATAGTGCTGCGTCTTGGGGTCGAGCAGGGTGATCTTGCCGGTGGAAAGATCCGTGATGGCGATGAACGGCCCCATGACGGCGTAACTTCGGTCGCCGTGGATGCGCGTCAGCACCTCATTGAAGGGCAACTGCGGAAGCGCGCCGGGTAACGTCAGATTGACCTTGAAATCCAATGCCATTCGCATGGTGACGTCGGCATACAACGACGTGCATGCGACGAGGAGGAGAACGAGCAAAAGGATACGTCGAAGCATAAGAAGACTCCCCTTGAGCTTACATCATTCGCACAACGGCGCTTCAGCGTTCCCCGAGTGCGCGCTGGCCGGCTTCCAACGCGCGCACAATCCGGTCCACATCGTAGACCGCGCCGGCCCAGGTGCCTCCGCTGGCGTCCTGCAGGGCGGCCCACAGGCGCGTATCGTCGGGCAGCGCGGGATCGGGAGCCAGGCCGGGCAAGACTTCGCGTTCGCGGAGGATGCGCGAGCCATCTTCCACGCCACACGGCCCTACCAGGTTCACCTGCCCCTCCAGGCGGTTCCGGTCGATGACGATTTCGATGATGTCGCCCTCACGCACTTTCCCGAGTGGGCCGCCGGCCAGCGCCTCGGGCGAAACGTGGCCGATGCAGGCGCCTGTGGACACGCCGCTGAAACGCGCGTCGGTGACTACGGCCACGTGCTTGCCGAAGTCCAGGTACTTGAGCGCGGAGGTCAATTGATACGTCTCCTCCATACCAGCGCCCTTGGGGCCGCGGCCCATCAGGACAATCACATCGCCCGCCTGGATGGCGCCGTTCTTGATGGCGGCGATGGCGGCGGGCTCGGACGTAAACACGCGCGCCGGGCCGCGCTTGCGGTAGACGCCGTCGGCATCGAGCACAGCCGGATCGATGGCGGTGCTCTTGATCACGGCGCCCTCCGGCGCCAGGTTGCCGTGCGGGAAACAGACGGTGGAGGTGAGGCCGCGGCGCGCGGCGGAATCGGGGTCCATGATGACGTGGTCCGGATCGATGCCGTCGCGCTCGTGCAACAACTGGCGCAGGCGCGCACGGCGCGCGGAACTCTCCCACCAGTCGAGCATGCGGCCCAGCGTTTCGCCGCTCGCGGTAAGCGCGCCTGTCGCCAACAGGCCGGCGCGGCGCAGGTGCAGCATGACCTCGGGGACGCCGCCGGCGAGGAAGACGTGCACCGTGGCGAAGTTGCGCGGGCCGTTGGGCAGCGCGTCCACCAGGCGCGGTACGCGGCGATTGACGTCGGCCCAGTCGGCGGCTGTGGGGCGGCGGAGCCCGGCAGCGTGCGCGATGGCGGTTAGGTGCAGAATCAAATTGGTGGAACCACCAAAAGCCGCGTGCGTCACCATGGCGTTGCCAAGCGCGGCTTCGGTGAGGATGTCTCGCATAGGGATGCCGCGCGCTTCGAGTTCCAGCGCCGCGCGTGCCGAGCGGCGCGCCATGTCGAGCCAGATCGGCTGTCCGGAGGGCGCCAGCGCGCTGTGTGTGAGCGACATGCCCAGCGCTTCACCCACCACCTGCGCAGTGGCGGCCGTCCCCAGAAACTGGCAACCGCCGCCAGGCGAGGCGCACGCGCTGCATCCGGCTCGGGCGGCCTCCTCAAGTGTGATCTGGCCATGCGCGAAGCGCGCGCCGATGCTTTGCACGCGGGCCGCATCTTCGCCATCCGTGGCCAGCAGAGTGACGCCGCCGGGCACCAGCACCGCGGGCAGATCGCGCGTGCCAGCCAGCGCCATCATCATCGCCGGGAGCCCCTTGTCGCAGGTCGCGAAACCGATCACGGCGCGGCGCGTCGGCAACGAGCGGATCAGGCGACGGAAGACGATGGCGGCATCGTTGCGGTAAGCGAGCGAATCGAACATGCCGCTGGTGCCTTGCGTGCGGCCGTCGCATGGGTCGGTGCAGTACCCGGCGAACGGCACCGCGCCCGCCGCTTGCAACTCTTCCGCCGCGGCCTGCATGAGCAAGCCCACTTCCCAATGGCCAGTGTGATAGCCCAACGCCACGGGCGTGCCATCGGCGGCGCGTATTCCGCCGTGAGTGGAAAGCAGAAGCACGTCGGCGCCACCGAGCCGCGCAGGATCCCAACCCATGCCGGCATTCTGCGTCCATCCGAACAGGTCGCCAGAGGCGCGCTGCCGCAGCATCTGTTCGCTGACGGGCAGCGCGCCAGACGGACCCGGCGCATGCGTCGGTACGTCGTAATTCTCGGGACCGGAATCGGCGATTTCTTCGAAACTGAATCGAGGCGTCACAGCCTCAGCATAGCGGGTTCGCGCCGATCGGGCGTAGTCTTCGCAAACTGCAAGGGAAGGCCGCGCTTTCCGCGGTAATCGGATCGCGCGACCCTCCGCAGCTTCTCCTACCGCACGTCGGAGACTTTGCCGTTCTTAAATGTCACCTTGATGTCTTTGTACACGTAGATCTGCTTGTTCCCGTTATTGAGGATGTCGAGGGGAGTGCCCAGCGCCGCCGTCACTTCGTCGATGCTCTGGCCCACCGAGACATGAACCGGGCCCGGAGCCTCGGCCGGAGCTTCTGCGGGAGCCTCCGCCGCCGCAGCGGGCTGTGACGTTTCCGTGACCACCTGTTTCTCGGCCGCATCGGCCGCTTGCGACTGCTCCTTGATTTGCGCGGCAACGTCCGCCTCCGGCGGCGGCGCATTGGCCGCGAACTGCGCCTTCACCGGTTCGCCCTGCGCCGCCGGAGGCAGTGCGGGAAGCCCCTCCTGGCCCTGTTTGGTTTGCAGTTCGCCCAACCCCTGGTCGATGGTCTCCCGCATGTGGTTCTGCATATCCTGCAGGTCCGCGAAAGCCACCGTGACGTTGGCGCCCTTGCGGCACTCGCGACCGCCCTTGCTGGACAGCACCACCAGCGTCGCCACGTTCGCGTCGGCCGGCGGCGGCCCGATCAGTTGCAGAGCGTCACCCTCGCTCAGTGCGCACTCCGCGCCTGCCGGATCGGTAACGTCCAGATCCTTTCCGGCCACGAAAACGTGTTGCACGTTGTCGCTCAGCAGGTGGGCGATCCCGCTCGATTCCGGGTCCGTCCGGCCGATCTTCGCCTCCGCCGTTTCGATCGCGATCTGCCGTTGCACTTCCGCCGCGATCAGGTCCTTCACTTCGGGCGTCATCGCCACATCAGCGGACAGCGGAGCCGGAGCCGTCCCGACCGCTCGCGCCTGATAGGCCGCCATGAGACTCTGCGAAATCAGGTAATCGGTGAGCCAGAAAGACGGGCTCGGGTACACTGGATACGGCGCGAAATAGGCTCCGTAATACCCGTACCAGGGGCGCGATACAAAACCCCACGTGTACGGGAGAGGCGCCGCCCACGGGTGGAAAGCCCATCCGTAGAAAGCTGGATGGTAGAAGCCGATGGGCGCGTAAACCGCTATCGAGATGCCGTGAAAGAAGAACGGAGAGTAGAAGCGGTCGTAAACGTGCCCGCCGAAGAAATAGGTCCGGTGCGCGTATTGAACTCCACCGAACATATACGGCCGCTGCACATAGCCGAAGTTGCGGCGCCCCGCGAACACCTGCGACCCGTCGCCGCGCGCCACCACGATCTGGCGTCCGCCGTTAAACCCGTGATGGATGTCCATGCCGCCGCCATTGCCCCACGACGCCACGTGAACGTCACTAGGTCGGCCATTGCCGCGCATTCGTATGGCATTGCCGCCAGGCGTGCCGAAAGTCCGCGAACCCCTCGGTGCGGGACTCCCTATCGGCCCGCCGCCCTGCGGCCCCGCGCCGGGGCCTCCAGTTGGACCGTGAGAGAATCCGGGGCCACCGCCCCCTGGTCCTCGACCCGACCCGCCGGCCGGCCCGCCGGGATTGCCCCCTCCACCGGGCGCCGGTGCCGTTCCGCCAGGCGCTGATGTAGTCCCGCCGGGCGTTAGGCCACCCGGAGCATTGGGCCCTCGTACCGGCGCTATCCCGTGCACGCCAGGATTGCCTATAGTCGAACCCGGGTTGGTGCCACCGGGCGCTGGTGTCGTGCCGCCGGGCGTTAAGCCAGTCGGTTGAAGCCCATGGACGGGCTGGAACCCATGCACGCCAGGATTGCCAATAGTCGATCCGGGGTTGGTGCCACCGGGCGCTGGCGTAGTGCCGCCGGGCGTCAAGC
>CAZFOP010000021.1:10212-18366 GCA_964520085.1 uncultured Solibacteraceae bacterium
ACCCATGCACACCGGGATTGCCGATGGTCGATCCGGGGTTGGTGCCACCGGGCGCTGGCGTAGTGCCGCCGGGCGTCAAGCCGGTCGGCTGAAGCCCATGGACGGGCTGCAACCCATGCACACCGGGATTGCCGATGGTCGATCCGGGGTTGGTGCCACCGGGCGCCGGAGTGGTGCCGCCGGGCGTCAAGCCGGTCGGAGGATTGAGTCCATGCACCGGCTGTAATCCCATGTTGCCAGGCGTGCCGGTAGTCGTGCCGGAGCGGCTCCCACCCTGCGTCAGTCCGGTTGGAGGATTGAGTCCATGCACGGGCTGCAATCCCATATTGCCAGGCGTGCCGGTAGTCGTGCCGGAGCGGCTCCCGCCGGGCGTCAGTCCGGTTGCAGGATTGAGCCCGTGCACCGGCTGCATCCCTTGCACGCCGGGACTGTTAACAGTCGAACCGGGGCTGGTGCCGCCGGACAGGCCGTTATGAGGCGTCATCACGGGATGGCCCACGCCAGTACCGACGGTGCCGCCGCCGGGCGCCGGAGTAGTGCCGCCGGGCGTCAGCCCGTTATGAGGCGTAGTCACGGGATGGCCCAGGCCCGGATTGGGCGTACCGCTGCCGATGCCAGACGTTCCGCCAAGCTGAGGATGCACGCCCGTGCCGACCGACGCGGGGCGGCTTACGCCGCTTCCGCTGCCGCCAGGCGTTGGATGGCTGGAAGTCTCCATCATCCGGTGCGCCCCTGAACCGCTCGATGAGGAACGACTCGGAGCTGGCTTCGCCTCTGGCTTGGCAGCAGGCTTCGGAGCCGGCTTGGCGGCAGGCTTGGCAGCCTTCTTCGGCTCAGGCTTGGTTTCCTTTTTCTCCGCGGCGGTGGCGCCGAGGCCCAGGATGAGTATCCCGACGATTAACGCCAGATACTTCAAGAACGTGGCACTGTTTCGATTCTGCTTCTGCATGATGCGATCCTTTTGCGTCGGTCTTCCGACGGCTCAGTTATAGGTTGCCTCGATGTCGGTCGTCGAGTAGGATAGGCCAAATGCGAAATCCAAACCCGATGCGGTAAAGCTCTGCGGCATGGTGTAGTTACTCACCCCCAGGCTCCCCGTGCCGGCCGGCAGCGCCAATAAGACGGATGCGGGAACCGTGAATGTGCCGGCACTCGCCGCAGCATCGCAAACAAAAGCGGCGCTGAACAGTGCGGATGTGGAAGTGGCGATCGAACCTCCTGCGATTTCAACGAAGCCGGAGCCGCCGCCGGTCCAATTGACCGTCACTCCCTGGCTACGGGTAACCGTGCCCACGGAGCTCGCGTTGGTCCAAACAAGGGAACCGGGATAAGACACGCCCGTCGTGAAAACCCCGACGTCGCTGCCGCCGGTGCCTGTGAATGTGAATGTGCCTCCCGAGCTGGGTATGAATCCTGACGGAAGAGGCTCATCCACGTAGACCCCTTGAACGGCCGGGCTCTTGGTCAGCGGCTGCGATCCGTTGGGCCCTTGCACGGAGACCGAACCGGCATTTAACCCAGTCATCGTGAAGGGACTGACAACAGTCGAAGAATTGCTCTGCGTGACGTAGCAGCTACCCAGCGAAGGCCGACCGCTGCTCTGATAGCCGGTCAATGAAGCGCCGCTGATGCTTTCAAAGATCGCGTCCGCGCCATCCACAGTCGTGGTCCCCGTCAACGTCGCATTCGGTTGGGTGATCTGACCGATGGCGACTTCGCCGAACTTCACGGTGGTCTTGCCCGACAGTGTGCTCGATTGAGTCGGGCTGAAATAGGAAAGCGGATCGACGCAGGTGCCGCCGTTCGTGGCGATGGGGAGCGTGACGAAATTGCTGACCACCGCGCTACTGCCGCTGCCGCTCACCGCCGCGATCGAAACCGCGCAACCGGTGGGCGCGTTGGATGGAATGGTCACTGCAATCTGATCGACACCTTGATACGGAGACCTCCCTTGATACGCTATCGGTACCTGGACGCTGCCGAAATAGAGCGCCGTGATGCCGCTGAGATTATCGTAGTGCGTGGGCGGACTCACGTCGGTATTCTTCGTGTCGGCGCCAACCCCTGCGCCCCAGAACACGATGACTTCGGCGGGATATGCCGAGTTGCTGGTCGTGATCAGGTGGCCGTCGCCGTTGTCGGTCGCCGCCGCCAGCGCGCCACCCCAGTAGTCGAACCCAAAGGCACTCGCCACAACCTTGATCGGCACGGCTGCGCTGGTCTGCCCCCCGTAGGACACCGTGATTGTCCCGGTCCCCACCGGCGTGCTGGACGGAAGCACCACGCCCAGTTGTCCGGGAATCGCGTAGTAAAACGCCGGCTGCACGGTCGTGCCATTCACCTTGACCGAGACGCTGGAACCGTTGAGAGTCAGGGGCAGTGTGCTGCCGGGGCTCGGCAACACGGCTTGACTCCCCGGTGCCGCCAGACTGGAGCCATAGATCGTGATCAGCGTTCCCGGCGCCATGCCATAATTGGGGGCGTTGGGCAGGATATTGCTGTAGTTGTTCAGCACCGAGGCGATCGTGGGCCCGGCCGCCGCACCCAAGGTCGCGGTTCCTTTTTCCACCTTCACCGAGGCGCTGGTGCAGGTCTCGTACTGCATCGTGACCGAAGTGCTGCTGACGGCCGTCAGTTCCACCGCCGCGTAATTGCCGCCGTTGGTGTGGACCAAGAACATCTCGTTCAGCGCCAGGTCGGCACCGCTGATCGGGGTCGTCGAGTAGGGCATTGCCGCGAGCTCACTGCTGCATTCAAGCTCGCCGAAAAGGCTGCTCTCATACGTGGAGAGATCGTCCAGCTTGGCGCTGCCCTGTGGGGCGATGCTGACGCCCGGATTGAACAGAATGTCCCCTCCCGACGAGCCAGTCGTGCCTGTATCCAGATTCAAGGTTGTGTCCGCCAACGCGGCCAGCGGCAGCGCCAACGCCAATGCGGCGATGGCGACGGCGTGAAACGATTTAGACATTGTTCTCTCCTGCAAGTGTTGTGAGTACCGAACTCATTCCATTACGCGAAATCTCGATTTTGGTATTCCGGATCTGAAACATCTTAGCCCGCCCACATTACACTCATTGCGGGCCGCTTTCCAGCCGGGCCCGTGCCTGGTCCGCCTGCCTAAGTGCCAGCTTGTGGCCGCACACCGGGCAGGCATCCAGGGGTCCGGAGGTGACGCCTCCGAGCCGAACGGTCATTTCTTCCCGCTCCACCGTCACCTCCGTGCGAATGGTATGGCTTTCACCGTGCCGGCATGTTTCGGCACGGGAGAAACCGGCCCGCTCGCAAAACGTTTGCAATAGTCGATGCATCGGTCCCGCCCTTCACTACGCTCGTTTCTCCCGGCAAGCATTGCCATACGCGCTCGTTGTGGAAGCGCGCTCTCATTGCGACACCGGAATCATTGCTCCATTAGGCGAAGTGGCACCACCATAAGTGGCAATCACCTGGTTATCGCCGCTCTGGGCCGTCGATGGCACCTCTACGTTGATCTGGTACAGACCCGGACTGATTACGCCGGCGTATGTCACCGTGGCCGGCGTTCCGCCGATGGTGACCTGCGGCCAGGGAGCCGGCAGCGCGCCCGCTTGCACATCCGAGCCCGCCGTCAGCGTCGTGACCGGCAGACCGAAGCCATCGCCAAACAGCGAAATGGTCTCGCCCGGCGCGGCCGGCGTGAACGTGTACCCCGGCACCGACATTGAGGCCGGCCCGAGATAGCTGTAATCGGCGTGCAGCGCGGCAACGTGGACACCGTCGCCGAAGCGTAGGAATCCTGGGGACACGGCTTCCAGGTTCACCGTATACGGCGCGCTGTCCGCCGTACCATTGTTCACCACGACCGATACCTGGCCAGTCGTCGAATCGAGCGGCGTCAGCACGTTGATCTGCGTCGGGCAGATGAAAAAGATGTACGCCGGATTGCCGTTCACCGTCACGCTGACGCCATCGAGCGAGGTCGGCATCTGGCCCGAGGCGAACGATGGCGCGCTGCTCCAGGTCATCCCCCCGGACACGCTGGCCGGCGCCAGATCGGTTCCATAGATCGAGATCCACGCATTCTGCGCGATGTTGGCGCCGCCGCCGGAGACGGCAACGCCGGTGATGGTCGGCCCGGTCACCGCGGCGGTGACGGTGAAACTCTGGTTAACCGGCGTGGCCGCGGCCCAGGTAGCGCCATCGCCCGCCTGCGTCGCCTGAATGGTGCAGGTGCCCGCGGCAACCAGCGTCACCTGCGTAGCGTTGACCGTGCAGACGGAAGTGGTCAGCGAAGCGAAGCTCACTGGCAAACCGGAAGTGGCCGTCGCACTGATGTTGAATGGCGCGGCGCCGAGCGTCTGGTTCGCCAGCGCGCCGAACGTAATGGTTTGGGCCGCCAGGCCGGCTGCCGTCACCGTGAAACTCTGTTGGACCGCAGGGGCTCCGGCATAGGCACCGTTGCCGCCCTGGTCCGCCTCGATGGTGCAGGTGCCGGCGGCGAGCAGCGTCACCTGCGAACCGTTGACCGTGCAGACAGCCGGAGTGATCGAGAGGAAGCTGACCGGCAAACCGGAGGAAGCCGTCGCACTGATCGTAAATGGCGCAGCGCCGAGCGTCTGGTTCGCCAGAGGGCCGAAGGTGATGGTCTGGGGCGTCAGGGCGCCCGTCGTCACCGTGAAGCTCTGGTTGACCGGCGTAGCCGCGAGCCAGTTGACGTTGCCGGCCTGGGTCGCCTGGATGGTGCAGGTGCCGGCGGCAACCAGCGTCACCAGAGTGCCGTTCACAGTGCAGACGGAAGTCGTTAGCGAAGCGTAGCTTACCGCCAAACCGGAGGAAGCCGTGGCGCTGACGGTGAATGGCGCGGCACCGAGCGTCTGGCTCGAGAGCGCGGCGAACGTGATCGTCTGGGCGCCTCCCGTCACCTGGATGCTCTGCGTTTGGGTCGCGGCAGCGGCGAAGGTGACGCCGTCCCCTCCCTGCACCGCCGCGACGGTGCATGTGCCGCCGGCGACCGCGGTCAGCGAGCCGGCCGAATGGCCCGATATCACGTGGACTGGGCCGACCGTGCACACGGAGGTTGTCTGCGACTGGAAGGTTACCGACAGCCCGGACGAGGCAACTGCTTCGAGGATCTGGCTACTGCCGACGGCCATCGGGGTGGTTAGTACGTTGAAGGCGATTGTCTGGCTCTCTCCGGTCACCTGGAAGCTCTGCGTTTGGGTCGGAGCCGCGGCGTAGTTGGCGCTGCCTGCCTGCGACGCCAGAATGGTGCAGGTGCCGATTTTGAGCCCGGTTGCGGCCATCCCACCCGTGGGCACGCTGCAGACGGTGGGCGTCGTCGATGCGAAGGACACCGCCAATCCGGACGAAGCCGTTGCGTTAAGGTTTTCGACATAGTTGACTGGTTCGCTGATTAGCGGCGGAAAGGAGATCGTCTGGGTGCCCTGGTGCACCGTGAAGGGCAAGCTGACAGGCGTGGCTGCGGCCCAGTTGGCGTTGCCCGCCTGGGTCGCCTGAGGCGCGCAACTGCCGGTGGCGATCAGCGTGAGCGTCGATCCGTTGCTCGTGCCGGAAAGCGTGCAGACCGATGGCGTTAGCGAAGTAAAGCTCACCGGCAAGTTGGAAGTGGCGAACGCGCCGATAGTATACTGGTCACCGACCTTCTCGGTAGTAGGACCGTTCAGAGTGTAGTTGATGATCGTCTGCGTGCCCTGTAGCACCGTGCCGGAGATTGTGACCGGCGTGGCTGCGGCCCAGGTGACGCCGTCGCCTGCCTGCGTCGCCTGGACGGTGCAGGTGCCAACGGCAACCAGGGTCACCGTCGATCCGGAGACGGTGCACTTGTCGTTGGTCTGCGAATTAAAGCTCACCGGCAATCCGGAGGAAGCCGTGGCGGCGGGAGTCTGCGTGTCGCCGACATGGCCCCCCCCGATGGCATGGAAGCCGGTGATCGTCTGGCTCTCCAGCACCTGCACGGTCTGGCTGACATCCGGAGCCGCTTTATAATTGCCGCCGCCTGCTTGCGAGGCCGTGACGGTGCAGGTGCCGGGGCCGATCCCGAACAGCGCCCACGCAGCGCCGCTCGCCGTGAGGACGGTATTGACACTGCAGACGGAACTTGGCAATGACGCGAACGCCACCGTCAATCCGGACGTGGCGGTTGCGCTGAGCAACTGACTATTGCCGACGAGCATGGTTGCGGTCAGCGGGCTGAAGGAGATGGTCTGGTTCACCGTCGCCCCAATGTGCCGGCCCGCGCCGAGTAGGGAAGGCGATCCGCTCTGCGTCACGGCTATCTGCTGGCCCAGGACCGTAATGTGCGCGGTGCGGGCGACTGCCGACAGATTGGCCGTAAACGAGAAACTGACGATCCCGTTCTCGACGCTGCCGATGGTGAGCCAGCTCGAATCGCTCGAGGGCGAATATACTCCGTTGAGAGACGCCGTCGCGGGAAGCACCGGTAGCAGCGAATCCGTCCCCGCACCGGCCGCCTCGGTCAGGCTGGCCGGGCCGACAAAAGCGTAAGGGATCTCTTCAATCGCATGGTTGCCCGGGTCCGCGATGTAGACGTTACCAAAGCCATCCACCGCCACGCTTTTCGGCGATGCCAGCCCGGACGACGCGAGCGTGGTCATCGCCAGCGTCGCCGCGTTCCATTCCCGAATCGCGCGGTTGCCCCAATCGGCGACATAGACATTGCCGGCCCCATCCACTGCCGCGCCTTCGGGCGATGCCAGCCCCGAGGGCATCGGCGTGGTCAGCTTCCCGGTCGCGGCGTTCCATTCGACAATCGCATCGCTCTTGTTATCCGCGATGTAGAGGTTGCCGGCCCCATCCACTGTCACGCCTACGGGCGAAGCCAAGCCGGACGATACCAGTGCGCTCAGCTTCCCGGTCGCGGCGCTCCACTTCTCGATCGCGTTGTTGCCGGTGTCCGCGATGTAGACGTTGCCGCCCCCATCCACCGCCGCGCCCTGCGGCGATGCCAACCCCGACGCCACCAGCATGGTCACTTGGCCGGTCGCGGCGCTCCACTTCTTGATCGCGTTGTTGCCGGTGTCGGCGATATAGACGTTGCCGGCACCATCCACTGCCACGCCCTGCGGAGCGTTCAGCCCCGCGGTCACCAGCGCGGTCATCTGTTGCGTCGATGCGTTCCACTCGTAGATCGCGCCCGTGCCGCTATCCGCGATGTAGACATTCCCGGCGCTATCCACCGCCACGCCGGCTGGCAAGTCCAACCCCGGCCACAATACCGTTGGCACTGCAGCCGGCCCGATGTAATTCGCTCCCGCCTGGGTCACCGTGACTGTTTGGCCCGCGATGGTCAGCGTGCCGGTGCGCGGGCCCTCACCCGTGAATGCGTCATAGTTGAACGCTACCACTGCGCTGCCGGTGCCGCTCGTGCTGCCGGAGGCTATGTTCAAAAAGGAGTCGTTGGCGGTGGCAGTCCAGGTGCCCCCGTAAGTCAGAACGACCGAAGCCGTGCCCCCGGTGCTGCCCACCAGGAGCGAACTGGCGCCAAGCCTGGGACCCCCGGCGGCGCTGAGTCCGCACGGTGCCAGACACAGGCATGAGATCAATATGAGACCGATGTGTACGTAAGAGGATTTTCTGCTGCTAACCATTCGACGTTCCTCCGCTCAACTCATTCGGCTGGCCAACCATTCGCCATTGCGCCAGTGCGTTTGGGATTTCAAGGTCCGATTCTCTCCGAAAATGTTCTATAATTCCAATGACCCGTTCTGACAAGTTTTGACAAGTTCTGAATTGCCTCCATGTCCATGAAAACAGACAATCTGTTCCGGTTTGGAGAATACGAAGTGGACGCTCTGGCGCGCACCGCGCGGCGGCAGGGGGTGACGCTCGTCCTCAATCGCCGGGCCTTCGACGTGCTGCTCTATTTCGTGCAGAACCCCGGCCGCGCGATCTCCAAGGACGAGTTATTGAAAAACGTGTGGGCCGACGCCACCGTGGACGAGAACAGCCTCGCACAAAGCGTCTCGGTGTTGCGCAAGGCGCTCGACGAGAAGCGGGGCGAGAACAGCTACATCGTCACCCTGCCGGGACGCGGATACCAGTTCGTCTCCGGGGTTGAGGTTGTTGCAGAAGAAGATGCAAGGGTGGTCCCGGCGGGCGCGACGGCGTTGGCAGCGGCCGAAGCCGGCGGCGGCAACG
>CAZFOP010000022.1:0-6486 GCA_964520085.1 uncultured Solibacteraceae bacterium
GTGCCGAAGTTGGACGCCAATGTCACTGTCAGCAGTGAATTGGGCAGCGCCGCCATTCCGTCGTGTGTGGTGTAACCGAAGCTGGACCAGATGCCCTGCGGCAGTGCCTTGATGGTCGCATCGGTGGGCGCCGAGGCGTCACCGAAGAGCATGGCCACGGCGATGCAGCCGATGACGGCCGAGATCGCGGCCAGCGTCCAGATGGCGCGGTGAGGGGTCAGGTTATTGGAATGCAACAGCCCGAAGTGTTCCGGGACTTCCTTGTCCTTGCCCATCGCATAAGTGACGCGAGCGCCGGTGTTCATGCAGGAAAGCGTGGTGCCGATCAGTGCCAGGAACACCGTGAAGGCCTCGACCAGCATGAAGATGCGTCCGCCGCCCGCGCCGAAGGTTGCGTTGCCGATGACGATCATCATGTCGCCGATCGGCGCCGCGGAGCCTGTCGCGTACTGCATGGTGTACCCCGAGTTGAGGAAATAATTCGCCGCGAAGTACTCGAACAGGTAACAGAACAGCCCCTGCACCAGCAGCGAAACGATCACCGCGATGGGAACGTCTCGTTTGGCGTTCTTGGCTTCACCGCCCATCGCCGTCACCGATTCGAAGCCGACCAGGATGAGGATGGCGACCGTCGCCTGAATGAACACCCAGCCGAGGTTATGTGGGGCTACTACCGATGCCTTACTACCGTGCGAAAGGAAGTTACCCTTGTCGTCCTGCGCGGGATAGGCGACCAGGAACGGAACCGGCTTGCCCGCCGCGTCGAGCTTAGGCTTCGGAACGCCCGCCGCGTCGCGCACGACGTTATCCGTGGCGACGCCATTCACCATGGTCTTCGTGGTGTCGAATTCGTACGTGTACGCGTCGCCCGAGTTGGAATCGAATTGCCAGCCGGGGGTGCCGGCGGGATGGCTGGAGCGGTAACCGAGCGCCATTACGGCGAAGACCACCAGCGCGGAGATCTGAATCACGTTGATGGCGATATTGACCGACGTCGCACCGACAACGCCACGGTGCGCGATGTAGGCGACGGCGAACGAGAACACGACCGCTGCCGCCATCATGAACAGCATGCCCGGGTTGGAGGCGTTCATGAAGTTAGGCCACAGGGTGCCTACCAGATAGCCACACAGGATGCCCATCACGCCGACCATCACGCCGGGATAGATCCAGTAATACAGGTGCGAGGCCCAGCCGACGATGAACTTAGCCAGCCGTGCGAAACGCCACACCGCATCATGGTTGAGAAACGATTGTTCGGCGAAGTAATACGAACTGCCAGTTCCGGGATACAGCTTTGCCATTTCCGCGTAGCATACGGCGGTCGCCAGGCATAACATCAGCGCGACCACGATTCCGAGCCACATTGCAGGCGAAGTGGCTCCAGTGGCCCCTTGGATAGCGAAGGTGAGCCAAAGGAACGCTCCGGGCGCGATCAGCGCCATCGCGTTGAAAGTCAGGCCCGTCAGGCCCAACGTCGGTTGCATTTTAACTTCAGAGTTGTCTGCCATTCGGTTGCTCCTCTCAGGTGTCTGACGTTGCTACTTCTTGGGCCCAAAATAGGCGATCATGCCCAGCAGCACGGTTGGCTGGTTCTTGGTCAAACCGCCGGTGCTATTCTCGAAGAACGGCTGGCTCGACCAGTCGTCGCGGAACTCCAACCGGCTCGTCAGCCAATCGGAGAGCTTGTATTCGCCGGTGAGCGTGAATTCCTTCACCGCCTGCGCCACGCCGGTCGAAAAGCCGTTTACGTCGTCGAATATCTCGAGGCGTCCGGCGATGGCGGCCTTCTTGCCAATTGCGCGCCGCGCGGCCACGGCGATGCCATCCCACTCCGCGGAGCCCGGCCCGATGTTCTTGTTCCGGCCGTAGTCGCCGTTGATATAGAGACTGAGGTTATCGTTCGGGTTCACCTGCAACACCGTATCGAATAAGTTGCGCCAGCCGGGGCTATTCTGATCCCGCTCCGGGCCGCCGTACCACACTTCCGTCAAGGTTACTTTCTTCCACGCGTACGCGCCATTCAAGCCGATCAACTTACCCTGGTCGCTCGCGTAGACGTTGTTCCAGCCGTTCACCAGTTGCACGCCGCCCGTGAAGTGCGTACCGATCGGGAACGAAGTGCGGAGACCGAAGTGGTAATACGGAATCGCCCACGCAAACAGCAGCGAGCGGGAATAATTCCAGTTCCCATTGACGTCGATCACTTCGGCGCCCGCCGATGTGACGAACTCGCCAACGTCGACTTCGACGCCTTTCCACGACTTCGGTTTGAAGTCGACATATGCCTGCTCGACGTACTTCAGCCCCTCGGGAGCCATGTCGGTGGCATGGGTGGCGGAGAATATCTCGCCAAAACCAACGTCCAGGTGGAAGCCAATCGGCCCCGGTGCGCGGTCAATCGTGATCTTGCCCATATTGAAATGCACCGTGTCAGAGCGGTAGTCGAAATTGCGCAGCCCGTTCCAACCCGAAGCCGGTTGGTCAAAGTTTCCGTCGACGTAGCCGTCTAACAGAAAAGAGAAGTCCATGCCCATCTGGTGGTAAGCGGAGGGCGGCGCTGGTGCGGCCGGGGCCGCGGCAGGCACAGCTTGCGCCGCGGGCGCCGGCGTGGTCGCTGTCTGAGCGTCTGGCGTGGTTGTCGTTGCTGGTGCGTCAGGTGTGGGAGTCTGCGCGACGGCAGTTCCAACCATCAGACACGTGGCGACAAATATCGTTGCTCCGGTGTATCGCATCGTGATCCTTTCAACTTTTTTAGTATGGACCCAGCGGGCGGAGCTGGAATAGGCCAAGCCGGCAATTACGGGGCAGGCTTGTATGGTAGTGAATATACAATTTTTACGACTTTTTGATGCCAGATGGAAATAGATAATTTCTATCGCCGGGATCGTAAAAATTACACGCCGTTAACATGTTAGCTGCCATCACTAATCGGTTATCCTGTAACCAGTTAGGTTCTATGCGGCTTGCCGGTTTGCTGTTACTCGTAGCAGGATGGGCCATCGTCTTGGCCGCATTCCTCATGCTAGGCGCCACGGCGGCGCGAGCGGTTTTCGTTGCCGCGGGCGTCGCGATCGAGATGCTAGGCCTCGGCCTGCTGGCGCGCTCTCACGTTTCCGTGCGGGAGGCCAAGCGATGATTCCGTCCGCGCCAGCGCCGTCCGAAGCGGGCACAGCGCTCGTGCTGGCCTGCCTTCTGCTGATTCCCTTGGCGATCGCCGGCATCGCTCTCGTCAACACCGGACTTGGCCGTTCGCGCAGCGCGTCGCATGCCATGCTCGCGTCGCTATGCGCGGTGTCGGTCGCGGCGGCAGCCTATTTCGTCTGCGGCTTTGCCATTCAAGGTTTCGCCGGCGGGCCGGCACACACAATCGCGGCGGCGGGCAAACAATGGAATTGGATCGCCGCGCAGCCGCTGTTTTTGCGCGGGCTGCCGTTGGACGGCTCGCCCGCGTGCCTGATCGTCTGGCTGGAATTGTTAAGCGTCGCGCTGGCGGCGGTGATTCCCCTCGGCGCCGGCCTGGACCGCTGGCGGTTGGGCGCCATGTCGGCGTCCACGGCCTTGCTCGCCGGATTGGTTTATCCGCTCTTCGCTCACTGGGTGTGGGGTGGCGGCTGGCTGGCCCAGATCGGCTTCGTCGATGCCGCCGGCGGCGCGCCGGTGCAAGCCGTAGGCGGTCTATCCGCACTGGCCATCGCGTGGATCCTGGGGCCGCGCCGTGGCAAGTACGCGAGCGATGGCGGCTTGCCGGCAGCTATTCCCGGGCACAACGCGGTGCTGGTTCTGTTTGCCTGCTTTCTCGTGTGGACGGGGTGGCTGGGGCTGAATTGCGCCGGAGCCATGCTTTTTGGCGGCGCGCCGGTGGGTGCACTGGTGCGGGTTGGATTGAACACAACTTTGTCGGCGGCCATGGGCGGCTTGGCCGCGGCCGCCATCACGCGTGTTCGATTCGGCCGCCCGGATGCTTCGTTGTGCGCCAACGGCTGGATTGGCGGATTGGCGGCATCGAGCGCGGGTTGCCTCTTCTTCGCTCCCGCCGCGGCTGCGCTGGTAGGCCTGATGGCCGGCGCTTTGGTCGTCTTCACGGTCGAATGGCTGGATATCTATGGCGAGATCGACGACCCCAGCGGCTCGGTTTCCGTACACGCCATCGGCGGCATCTGGGGCGTGCTGGCGCTCGGCTTCTTTGCGCGAGCCGGAAGCGCAGTGCAGCCGCTGGCGCAAATCGCCGGCGTCGCCACGCTGCTTGGTTTCGTGCTGCCGCTAATCTATGGAGTTAACTGGGTCCTGGATCGCTTGAGCCCGCAACGCGTGGCGTCCGAAGGCGAGCGCCTGGGCTTGGATCTGCACGAACTCGGCGCTGGCGCCTATCCCGAATTCGTCATTCACCGGGAGGACTTCCTGCAACGGTAGTCGCGTTCCCATCGAAAGGCTTTTCGACGTGTCGAGTCCATTCATTGCCTTCCCGCTCTTTTTCGCTGCCGCACGGGAAGCCGTCGGCGGCGCCACCATTCGCAAGAGGCTGCATAAGGCGGCGTATGCCCTGCCGGCCGGCTTTTTGAGACAGACTTCACGTCAGGCTTGATCCATGCACACCCGCCTCGATCGTGCTCATCGGACTGCGCCCGTGGTCCTCGGACTGTTGGCGCTGGCTGTTGTCGGCGCGCTCTTTTTATGGGACGCCTTCCCGGAACACTTTCCGGCCCGATCTCACGATTTCCTCGGCGCATTTCCACTCGCGGCGATTGCATTTGCCTACCTGGTTTATCAAAGCGCGCGTAGGCCGGCGATTCGGGAGTGGGTGAAGGCGATCCTGCTGGCAGCCGCATTTCTCTTCTGGGCTGCCAATCAACTCTGGCCGGAGTCGCGCCAGGCGGTCCTCATGAATGACGCGGCTATCGGTCTCTTCGTTTTCGACGTCTTCCTGGTGATGGTAGGCTGGCCAGCGGCCTCAGCGGACGAATCTTTCGGTGAGACGCAACCTGGCGAGGAAGAACAGCCATAGTGTCGCTCCCTGAAATCGCGAGCGCGCCCGGTCCACTGCAAAGAAGTGGATCACAGCTTCCAACGTTGCGGTGCGGGCCAAGCCCCGGAACGGGGCGTAAGACGATCTTCGCGGGTGATCTTCCGCCCCGTTCCGGGGCTCGCAGGCAACCACCGTTGCCCATGGCTTGCGCCATGGGCAATTTTCTGACGCCCTCCGGGCTGAAGACCCGGCCGAGCGTTCGTACACGCTCGGATACTGGGAGACTCTCTTGTAAATACCCGTAAGCTATTGATTCGAAATGCGCGGCAGAATGGCGTTTTCATGCTCGCGAGTGTCGCGCCGGGCGACATGGCCTGAACTGCCTCGGAATCCGATACCTCGCTACTTTCGCGTCGCGCACTCCGGCATGTCCGACGTGTCGCTGTGCGGTCTTGTACACTTAAGGCTCGGGAGCCACCTTGACCACCCATATTGGAATGCTGCTTTTCCCCCGGCTGACGCAACTCGACCTGACCGGGCCGTACGAAGTTTTCGCGCAATTGCCGGATACGCGTGTGCACCTGATTGCGCACTCGATCGAGCCGGTGGCGAGCGTTTATGGCATGGCAATTACGCCCGACACCCGCTTCGACGATTGCCCTCCGCTCGATGTGCTCTTCGTTCCGGGCGGTTTCGGCATTTCCGAGGCCATCGAAAGCCGGCCGACGCTGGATTTTCTCCGCAAGCGCGCGCCGACGGCGAAGTACGTGACGTCGGTCTGCACGGGCGCGCTGGTGCTCGGCGCGGCCGGCCTGCTGAAAGGTTATCGGGCGACCACCCACTGGCTCAGCATGGATCTCTTACCCGTCGTTGGCGCCATCCCCGTTCACGAGAGGATCGTCGTCGATGGGAACCGCATCACCGGCGCCGGAGTCACGGCCGGAATCGATTTCGGCCTGGCGGTGGCCGCGCATTTGTCCGGCGAGGACGTGGCGCGCTCGATCCAGCTCATGATGGAATATGATCCCGCGCCGCCCTTCGATTCCGGATCTCCGCGCACCGCATCCCCGGCGCTGGTCGCGCGCATCACCGAACGCACGCGAAAGATGCAGGAAGATCGCAAGCGCATGCTCGCCGCCGCCTTCGCGCGGCAACAATAGAGGGCGAAGTCTTATGCGGGATGCGAGATCTGCGAAATGCGCACCTGCTGCTGGAATTCGGCGAGCATCGATTCTTCCAGGCGCACTTCGGTGGGACGCTTGACGAGGGTCGACATGGCGTCGATCTTGTCCTGTAGCTTCAGCAGCGCGTAGAACAGATTTTCCGGCCGCGGCGGGCAGCCGGTGACGTAGACATCCACGGGGATGATTTTGTCGACGCCCTGCAGCACGGCATACGTGTTGAAAGGGCCGCCCACGCTGGAGCAGGCGCCCATCGAGATGCACCACTTAGGCTCCGGCATCTGGTCCCAGATGCGCTTCAGCACCGGCGCCATCTTCAGCGACACGGTGCCGGCCACG
>CAZFOP010000022.1:6571-18364 GCA_964520085.1 uncultured Solibacteraceae bacterium
ACGACGCGATCATCTCGATCGCGCAGCAGGCCAGGCCGAAGGTGAGCGGCCACAGCGAGGATTGGCGGGCCCAGTTGAACACATGGTCGACGGATGTGGTGACGACGTTGCGCTCGAACTGGTTATGTAAGAAAGCGGACACCGCGCGTGGCTCCTCGGTTCAAATCGGCTGTGCTTCATCCGGATTGTAGCATCAGTTGGAGGCGATGGCCCCGAGCTTGCGCAGCTCCAGCACCAGGTCGCCAGCCGGGTCCACGTGAAACGCGGGAGCGAACCGTGCGCCCCATAGAAACTCGTCGTGCCGGTATGAGTAGCGCGAAATCACGGTCTGACTGAAGGTGTCGTCGTAGGCTTTGATCAGAATGATGACTTCGGCCTGGAGACGGCCAAGTTCCGCCGCGGTCTTAGCGTGGAGCGGGCTTTGGTCGTCGATCGGATGCACCACGGTCCAGGTAAGAGCCAGGAACAGGACGCTCGACCGCTCGAGCGTCAACTGCTGGTAGCGCCGCACGGGCGTGCCACCCTGCTGTTCCACCGTCATCAGCAGAACCTGCGCGTGCGCCTCCACCAGTGAATTCGAGCGGCGGTTGACCACGCGAAACTGCAAGCTGGTGCCGTCCTGGTAAGGCGCGATCAACGCGTTGCCGCTGAAACCCAAGCGGGCCGAGGGACGCGAGATACGGCCGAAAAGCAGGCCCGTCGCGACAGCGAAACCGAGCACGCCCACCAGCCCTTCGAACGCGGCAATGAGATTCGCCGGAACGGTTTTCGGCCAGATGTTGCCATAACCGACCGTGGTAAGCGTGTGCGAGCTAAAGAAGAACGTGTTCAGAAAGCGGCCCATGGTGTTGGCCGCGTCGGCGCCTTGCAATTGATTCGGACCTAGCGCGAAATAAGACAGCGCGAACGCCGTGTTCGCGGCCACGTAGCCGAGGAACAGCGTCAGCAAGAATGCTGGCCAGCCCATGGCGATCAGATGCAGGTAGGGATGAAAGTCGCGCCAGGTGCGGCCGCGCCGCTGCACGTTCAGGCTGCCGTCACGATTGATGACGCGCCGGTAGGGCGCGCCGAACTGCTGTGTCAGTCCGGGGTCGAAACTGGGTTTGTGCATACAGATCAGATTACGCGAAAACGGCAAACGGTTCGCGCGGCCGCACGTCAACGCGATATCATAAGCCGCATGACCGGCCAGACCCGAGAGCGCCTGATTGCATTGAGGAATGGATTGCTTCGTCTGCACAAGTTACTCATGGAATCGGAGCGCGCAGCCTATGAGCGCGACGTGGCGAAGATCGCAAACACCGGCCAATATCTCAATTTGGTGATGAACGATCCACGTTTTAGCTGGCTGCGCGAGCTGTCGCAATTCGTGGTGATGGTGGACGAAACGCTGGCCCAGAAGGAACCGGTGGACGAGGAAAATGCCGGAGGCCTGATAGTGATGGCGCGCGCGCTGGTAGCGCCGGACGAAAACGGCGAGCGCTTTGCACGCAGCTATTGGGAGGCGATGCAGCGCGATCCGGGCACCGTGATCGCCCATGCCGACATGATGAAGGTGTTTGCCGAACTCGACAAGTAAGTGGGGCAGGCGCTTCCGCCTGTCAACGTTGCGCATTCGGAGCTGGCTGCCCCACGCTTCACATCACCATCAATATCAGGCGCGAGGGATGCTGGCGGTCGTGGTAAATAGTTTGATTGGCCTTCACTAGACGGGTTTCGCCGGCGACGGCAGCGCCGGTGTTGGGATTGCGGTCGAAGCGCGGGAAGTTGCTACTCGAAATCTCCACCCGAATGCGATGGCCCCTGAGGAACGAGTTGCTGGCGATGCCGGCGTCGAGCGTGATTTCGTACATTTCGCCGGGCCGCGCCGGCTCGGGGCGCTCGAGCGAATTGCGATAGCGCAGCCGCAGAATGCCGTCGGTCAGGTTGCGCGCGTAGCCATCGGGAAACACGTCCACAAGTTTGGCCGTGAAATCCGTGTCGCGCTGATTGGTGGAAACATAGAGTACGGCTTTCACCGGGCCCACCACTTCGAGATCCTGTTCCAGCGGACGGGTGGTAAAGACCAGCACGTCGCGGCGCTGTTCAACCGGGCGCTGGTCCATCGGACCCCAGGGGAAAACGCGCGGGTTGCAGCAGACCGCGCCGCCGCGTGTGGGCACCGGGTCGCGGGGATCGAAGCTGAAGCGATCGGCGGCGGCACGCCGCGGCGGCACATCCTGCAACGCGCCATCGCCCGCCGCCGTATTGGCGTGGCCCTGGCTGACCAGATAAAAGTTGCGAGCCCGCGCGCGCTCGGGGGGCCATTCGCGCTCGTCCAACCACTTATTCGCGCCCATGACGAAGATACGCAGCGGCGCGGCGGAAACGGTGCGCGTGTCCTTGCCGTTCAGCCAGTGGTCGAACCAGTCAATCGTCAGGTTGCGCACCGGAACCACGGACTCGGGTCCGAAATCCGCATCGGCGAATTTGTACGACATGTTATGCGGCCACGGACCAATCAGAACGCGATTCAGGCCGGACTGCTTGTCCAGTGCCGCGAAAGCTTCCAGATCGCTCTCCACGAAGTTGTCGTACAGGCCGCCCACGGCGAACACGGGAACGTGCATCTGGTCCAGGTGTTCGCGCGTGCTGATCGAGCGCCAGAAACTGTCGAAGGACGGATGCGCCACAGCTTGCTGGTACATGCTGGAGACGCGGCCGGTGGCGGCGACGTCGGCCGTGCGCAGCGGCAGGTGCCAAACAAAGCGGTTGAATTCGGGGTGGTAGCCCGGCGTTTTGAGATTTTCCGACATCCACTCCAGCCGGTTGCCCAGTTTTAGGGCGCCGCCGGTCGAGTAGAAGCGGTCGCGGTAATCGTCGTCGCCCGCCACCACGGAAAAGATCGCCTTCAGATGCGGATTGGCGCGCAGCGCCGCTTTCCATTGCACAATGCCCAGGTAGGAACCGCCTGTCATGCCGATCTTGCCGTCGCACCAGGGCTGGCGCGCCATCCAGTTCAGCGTGTCGTCGCCATCGGCCGGCTCCTGCGTGAGCGGCTCGAATTCGCCCTCGGATTCGTAGCGCCCGCGCACGTCCTCCACCATCACCGCGAAGCCGTGATCGAGCAGCGCCTGGTAATTCGGCGATAGTCCCTCGCCCTTGCCGTAAGGAGTGCGTACCAGGATGGCCGGCACGTGCGCCCGTTCCGACGGCAGGAAAACGTTGGCGTAGAGGCGCACGCCATCGCGCATGGGAACGGCTACGTGCAGCAGCTTTACGATCGGCTGCCGCGGCTGGGCGCCGAAGGCAGCGGCGGAAGCGGCGATGAGGTACAGCACTCGCACAACAAATCCCAATAGAGGCTTCCGGTCAGGTCCAGGACGTGGCACGTCTGAATGTGCCCGGCGCCCCGTTGGCCAATGGCACGCGTCACGTCAGACATCGATGTTAGCAAAACGATGTGTTCGTACAAAGACTGGCGCTCGCCGAGTCCGGACGCCACGCGGACCACGGCGCCTTCGGGAAAGCGCGAGCACTCGGGCGAATCCGTCACCAGCACCGGTTTGCCAATGCCCATCATCCGGATGGCGATGCCCGAGGTTTCGCCCGCCGCCGGATAGCGCAAATTGATGCAAGCATCCACGGCGCTGGCCGCCAGCCAGAAATCCGCGTCCGGCAGGTACGGAAGGCGGCGAACATGCGGCGCCGAGAGCAGCGGCGCGGTGACGCGTTCCAGATCGGTCGAAACGAAATCGCCGGCCACCAGCAGCATGGCTTGCGGAACATCGTGGGTCACGGCGGCGAACGCGTCGAGCACCTGCAGTAGCCGCTTGGGTTCGCGCAGGTAGCCGAAAACGCCGAACAGGAACGCTCCCGGCGGCACGCCGATGCGCGCGCGGAAGCGCAACGACTCGGATGCGGAGGGCAGCGCCGGCGGCACGAACAGGTGCGGGATTTCCACGATGCGCGCAGATGGCGCGTGGCGCCGCACCGCCGCCACCGCGGACGGATTGTGAACCACCACCGCCAGCGCGCGCTCCGCCGCGCGCCGCAGCATGGGAAACTCGAAATAGCGCGGATCGGAACCGGAGGCCGCACGGCCGCGCCACAGCTCGCGGCCCAGCCCGCGGCTCCATTCGCCGTAGTTATACACGAACTCTTCCGTGTACGACGCTTCGTCATGCTGGCCGAGGTAGAAGTGATTCAGCGCCGCATCGTGCAACACCACCACGCCGGGCCGTTCGAGCGACTGCCGGTAGATGGCCGCGTGCTGGGTGTTGTTGCCGAGGTGATAGAGTGCCACATCGCAGCGCGCCGGCGCGATATCCACCCGCCCGCAGCGGCGGAGGTAGGACAGCAGAGCCGCCGCGTAGTCCGCCACACCGGTGCGGGCCGGAGGCAGCGGCGAATAGAAGCCGACCGTCACGCTCTTTTCCGCGCGCCGAACAGCGCCGTGCCGACCCGCACGCAAGTGGCGCCCTCTTCGATGGCGGTCTCCAGGTCATGCGACATTCCCATCGAAAGCCCGCGCAATTCGTGCCGCCCGGCCAACTCGCGCAAGCGGCGAAAATGCGGACGCGCGGCCTCCGGATCTTCCGACCATGGCGGCATGGTCATGAGGCCGGTGAGAGCGAGGTGGGGACACTCGCGAACGGCGGCGATCAGCTCCGGCAACTCGCCCGGATCGGCCCCACTCTTGGCCGCTTCGCCGGAGAGTTTGACTTCGAGCATCACTTCCAGTTTTCGGCCGGCCGATTCCAGGCGGCGCGCGAGCTTCGCCGAGTCCACCGTCTGTACACAATCGAACAATTCCGCCGCTAAGCCGGACTTGTTGGATTGCAGATGGCCGATGAGGTGAAAACGCGCGCCGGGAAGGCCGCGGAGTTCCGGCGCTTTGCCCGCGAATTCCTGCACGTAGTTTTCGCCGAATTCGCGCAGGCCCAAGGCGTAAGCCTCGGCGACAGCCGCTGCCGGAAACAGCTTGGTGACGGCCAGCAGCGCGATGTCGGCCGGATCGCGACGCGCCCGCTCCGCAGCGGCCTCGATGCGCGCGCGAACCGCTGCCAGTCTTTCCTTCAGAGTCTCCACCGCCAGTTGCACGTTCCAGTATGCCACGGCTGACGCAGGGCGGGGCTCAGACCGGGCAAGCCAGGTAGGTATGCAGTGGTCTTTCAGACACTGGGCTAAGACATACTCGACATTAGCGCCAGCGAAAGAGCTTCAGCGCAAGACTGAAGCAGACGATCAGCCAGGCGGCGAGTACTCCCAGTTGCGGCGTCAATTGCGCGAGGCCGGCACCCTGCAGCATATTCATTCGCAGAGCATCGATCACAGCGGTGAGCGGGAGCGCCTTGATGATGGGCTGGGCAAACACGGGGAACCGCTGGGCCGAGAAGAAAACGCCCGACACGATCCACATGGGCATCATTACCGTGTTCATCAGCCCCGAGGCGGCCTCGATGGTTCTGGCACGGGATGCGATCAGCAATCCGAGCGCGCTGAAGGACAACGAACCGAGCACGCAGAGCGCCACCAGATCGACGAGCGAGCCGCGCAGGGGCACGCCAAATACCAGCGCGCCGAAACCCAGCAGGACACCCACTTCCACCACCAACAACAGGAGCCGCGAAAGCAGAAACGATAGCAGGTAATAATGCCGGGGCATGGGCGTGGCAACCAGGCGCTTCATCAGTTTCTTGCGGCGGGCATCGACGATGGCGAATCCCATGCCCCAGATGGCGCTGCCCATCAAATTCATGCCGAGCAGGCCGGGGATTAGAAAATCGATGTAGCGGGAACCGGGCTCGCGCAGGAAGCGATCGGTCGCGGCCACCGGATCGATGCGGCCCGCGGCGCGTTGGACGGCGCGGTCCGCCAACATGCGCGCGGTGCGGCCCTCCGGATTGGTGTCGTCGTAGCGATAGACGACGCCACCGCCGGCCGACGGCGCGGCGAGGAGCGCAATTTTGCCGTTGCGCAGCGCGGCCGCGGCGGCCGCGGCGGGCAACTCCGCGACGTCGAGAAGCTTCTCCTGGCGAAGCGCCTGAGCCAGTTGCGGCGTGACGGCGGCAATTTGGAGCACGTCGGCGGGGCGATTGCGGAAGGCGATGCCGAGACCGGCGGCGAGCAAAACGGGGAAGATAAACACCCAGAACAACGCCTCGGGCTCGCGTGTGAATTCGAGAAAACGCACCAGCGTCAACTGCGCCAGCGGATGGCGGGTCCAGCCAGCCGGACGGACAGCGAGATCGGGCATGGTAGCCTCACTCATCGCGCAAATGCCGTCCAGTCAGGGTGACGAAGACGTCCTCCAAAGAAGCGGAATGGGTGCGTAGCTCGGTGAGCGGAGCACCTTGCCGGCTGAGCTCGTCGAGAAGGGCGGGCACGGCGCGATGGAGTTCGGTGACCTGCATCTGCACGCTGCCGTTCTCATGGCGGACCTCGCGCACGCCGTCGATTTGGCGCAAGGCGGAGATGTCGAGAGGTTTGACGTCGCTGCCGGCCGAAAACTCAACCACGTGTTCGACGCCGATCGAAGCGATCAGCTCGCGCGGCGTGCCGAGCGCGATGACCTTGCCGTTGTCCATGATGGCGATGCGGTCGCAGAGGCGCTCGGCTTCATCCATGTAGTGAGTGGTGAGCAGGATGGTGCGGCCGGAGGCTTTGAACTTTTCGATCAGATCCCAGAGCTGCCGGCGGGCTTGCGGATCGAGGCCGGTGGTGGGTTCGTCGAGGAATAGAAAATCGGGATCGCCGACCAGCGCGCAAGCCATCGCCAGGCGTTGCTTCTGTCCACCGGAGAGATTGCCCACGCGCGAATTTCCTTTCTCTTCGAGCTGTACCAGTGCGATGACCTCCGCCGCGGTGGGGCCGGCGCGATAGAAGCTGCGAAAGAGGCGGATGGTTTCGAAGACGGTAAGTTTGTCGGCTAGTTGCGTATCCTGAAGCTGGACGCCGAGCCGCTGGCGGAGATTCGCGGCGTCGGAATCCCAGCGCATGCCGAGCATTTCGAGATCGCCGGAATCGGCGGAGGTGAGGCCTTCGCAGATTTCCATGGTGGTGGTCTTACCAGCGCCGTTCGGTCCGAGCAAGCCGAAGCACTCGCCAGCGCGGACATCGAGATCGAGACCGTCGACAGCAAGAACGTCCTTGTACGTCTTGCGCAGATTGTGGACCCGAAGAGCAAAGCTCGGCGCGGCGGCGGTCATCTGTCCAGTATGGCGTCGAGCGGCAGGACGCGTCAACGGAGGCGGAGACCGTGATCGTTGGTTTGCGTGTTCTGAACGTCACTATACGTACCAGTGGGTGGTCTGGGCGAGCCGAGGCTCTCCTATTGCGTTGGGTGCGGCGCGGCGGAGATTGTCCGGGGGCCGGAACTCCAGCGCTTCATCGGAGTCGGGCAACGCATCGGAATGCGTGATGCGCGTTCAGCCGAGGCGAGCGATGGCGCGGCTGCGGTACTGGTCGTCACGCTTGGAGTTCGTGCGTGCGCAATAGGAGATCAGCGGTCGTGCGCGGGCGAAAGGCCCGCCTGGGTTTTGCGCACCATGGGCTGGCACGATGCGAACACTCAGACCCCGATGGGACTTCGTCGGAAGGCCGGATTCGTTCTCGATTCGCAGGTGAGCGCTGTGAAATGGGGTAGACTATTGCATTGGCGGTCAGGCAAACATTGGACTGGATGACAGTCCGGCGAATGGGGCACCGCGTTCCGTTCCTGCCACGGTGAGCCTCATGACATGGGCCGAGATGTTTTTGTGGTTGCATGGATGGTGAAGAATCACTCGACGGGACGCCAGCACCAGAAGCAAAGTTCGGGCCCGTTGAGCTGTACTTAGGGAGTGTAGGCGGAATGTACGGCGCTTTCTAACGGCCGTTGTGACTATGCAGTTGGATGCAAAACTCAAGAAGCCCAAAACACAGTGACAGTAGGTGAGCCAGCCGCGCCTAGCCAGCTCAGGCTGGTTATCTTAATCCCCGTTTACAACGACTGGCCCTCCGCCGATCTGTTGTTGCGGCAAATAGATTCGGTATGCGCTGAAAGCGGATTGACTCCCGCCATTCTGCTGGTTAATGACGGCTCGACCCTTGCCATTCCGGAGGATTTCTTGACCTGGAAGCGGGCGGCGATTTGCAAAGTCGACGTGCTCGAACTGTACATGAACCTAGGTCATCAGCGTGCAATATGCGTCGCTTTGGTGTATGCCTGCCAGGACTCTCCGGGCGCGGCCGTTCTTGTCATGGATGCCGACGGGGAAGACCGGCCGGACCAGATCCCCTTGCTCATAAAAACCTACCATGATCACCAAGGGCGGCGCGCGATTTTCGCCGCGCGGCGGCGCAGAACCGAGGGCATCGCCTTCAAAATCCTCTATCACCTTTATCGATTGCTCCACCTCACCCTGGTCGGGACCGACATACACATTGGGAATTTTAGCGTTCTTCCGCCGGATCTGGTCGAGCGGTTAGTTCGTTCCAGCGACTTATGGAACCACTATGCAGCTTGCGCGATCAAATCCAAGCTGCCACTATCCACAGTCCCCATCGATCGCGGCAAACGATTGCTGGGCCGTTCGCAAATGCGCTTCACCAGCCTGGTTCTGCACGGTCTCAGTGCCATGTCTGTTTATAGCGACGTAATCGGCATCCGTGTACTGGTGCTGGCGGCGGTCTTTGTCCTCCTCGGCCTCGCGGCTATGGTCTCCATGGTGCTCATTCGTGCAATCGCGCCTTGGGACGTAGCCGGATGGGCGACCACTGCTTTTGGGACGATTCTGATCCTCGTGTTCCAGGTCGCTGTGATTAGCTTATTGTTCACCTTTGGAGTGCTCGCTTCACGCGGTGGTCAGTCCTTCATCCCAGTCCGGGATTGTCCGCACTTCGTATTAGGCGCTCGCAGTCTTGACTCAACACGTGGCTGAAACCGGACTAGGTGGGCTTGAAACAGTAAGGTATTCGCACAAGGGCCAGTTGGAAGAAGTATGTGGTGTTTCGGATCGGCCATGATCTTACCGCTACTGCGCTGGAGGCCGACGAGGGCATTGAGTCCGATGGCTTGTCCTGGCTGGTGGACCTCACGAATTATGGCGCAGTAGGGCGGGCGGAATCGCGCCGAGCCGGGCCACAGTAGTTCGGCCATCATTCGGTGGGGGTAGGTATCGGTTGCCGCCGCACCCCGATCTCCGGAAGCATGTGGGATGCTCGCCATGCGGGCAGGCGGCGTCCTCTTCGCGGTCGTAGCGGCGTGCCAAGCGCGATGACCTTGCCGTTGTCCATGATGGCGATGCGGTCGCAGAGGCGCTCGGCTTCATCCATGTAGTGAGTGGTGAGCAGGATGGTGCGGCCGGAGGCTTTGAACTTTTCGATCAGATCCCAGAGCTGCCGGCGGGCTTGCGGATCGAGGCCGGTGGTGGGTTCGTCGAGGAATAGAAAATCGGGATCGCCGACCAGCGCGCAAGCCATCGCCAGGCGTTGCTTCTGTCCACCGGAGAGATTGCCCACGCGCGAATTTCCTTTCTCTTCGAGCTGTACCAGTGCGATGACCTCCGCCGCGGTGGGGCCGGCGCGATAGAAGCTGCGAAAGAGGCGGATGGTTTCGAAGACGGTAAGTTTGTCGGCTAGTTGCGTATCCTGAAGCTGGACGCCGAGCCGCTGGCGGAGATTCGCGGCGTCGGAATCCCAGCGCATGCCGAGCATTTCGAGATCGCCGGAATCGGCGGAGGTGAGGCCTTCGCAGATTTCCATGGTGGTGGTCTTACCAGCGCCGTTCGGTCCGAGCAAGCCGAAGCACTCGCCAGCGCGGACATCGAGATCGAGACCGTCGACAGCAAGAACGTCCTTGTACGTCTTGCGCAGATTGTGGACCCGAAGAGCAAAGCTCGGCGCGGCGGCGGTCATCTGTCCAGTATGGCGTTGAGCGGCAGGACGCGTCAACGGAGGCGGAGCCGTCTGGGGCCTGCGGGCCTGGCGCGTCGTCGAATTGGCGGGACGCATTTGGACACGCGATGCGCGCTCGGCCCAGGTGTTCGAGGGCATGGCCGCGGCCAGGGTCGTCACGCTTGGAATCTGCGCGCCCGCAAAAGGAAGTCGGCGCTCGTGCCCGGGCGGAAGACCGGACCGGGTTTTGCGTACCTCGCCCTGACAAGATGCGGGCAAGCGGCCCCGATCAAACGTCATTGGATAGCGGAGGCAGGTCTCGGTTCAGCAAGTATGGGCTGTGACCTGGAGTATACTAATGCATTGGCGACAAAGCAACCATTGAACACGACAGAAAGTACTGTCAGTGCCACGAATGGAGAGCAGCCCGCAGCTTCCACCGTGGCGAGCCTCCTGGAAAGGACCGAGAAATTCTATGATTGTCAGGATAGCGGAGGAACCTGGGCGGGACGGCGGTACAGGAAGCTATTGGCCCGGTACTATCGGTTCCTGATTCCGGCCGATGCCAGCGTCCTTGAAGTTGGATGTGGAGCCGGCGACCTCCTTGCGCTGTTGCCGAATCGCGACGTCGCTGGGGTGGATCTTTCGGAACGGCAGGTTGATCGAGCGCGCAGACGGTTGCCGCATGGGGTATTTGTAAAACAGGCGGCAGAATTTCTGGACTTCAGCCGAACGTTTGATTTTGTCATTCTATCGGACACTGCCAACTTCGCCGCTGATTTGCAGGTGTGTTTCAAGAGGCTGCACACTGTTGTTCACGGTAAGACTCGACTTATCCTCAATTTTCACAGTAATCTTTGGCGTCCATTCTTGGCGATCGGTAAACTCCTTGGGCTCCAAGGGAATCACCCCGCTCTGAATTGGTTGACTCTGCAAGATGTGAGAAACTTCCTCCTACTGGGCGACTGGGAATTTATTAGGGCGGAGTCGCGGATACTGATGCCATTGCCGCTGTTTGGCCTGGACGCGATTATAAATCGTTTCATCGCTCCCATACTTCCGTTTCTGTGCCTATCGGTGTTTGTGATTGCGCGCCCAAAGGCAGTCGCGAGCGCCAAGGAATATACGGTGACGGTAGTTGTCCCTACGCGAAACGAGGCCGGCAACATTCGTGCGGCAGTGAATCGCCTGCCCGTTCTCGGAAGTAGAACCGAGCTCATTTTCATCGAGGGCCACTCGCACGACAGCACATGGGAGGAGATCCAGCGAGCGATCCATGACAACCCCTCCATTCCCATCCGCGCGATGCGTCAAACCGGGAAGGGGAAGGGCAATGCCGTGCGGGAGGCGTTTGAAGCGGCGACGGGAGAAGTACTGATGATTCTGGATGCCGACCTGACCATGCCTCCCGAGGAGTTGCCGAAATATTACGAGGTGCTTAGAACCGGTAAGGCCGACTTCGCTAACGGAGTGCGGTTGGTGTATCCCATGGACGACGAGGCAATGCGCTTCTTCAATCTGTGCGCGAACAAGTTGTTCAGTGTCATGTTTAGCTGGCTGCTGGGTCAGCCGATCAAGGATACACTTTGCGGGACGAAGTGTCTGTTTAAGAGCGACTATCTCAGAATCGATGCGAATCGGGCGTATTTTGGTGAGTTCGATCCTTTTGGGGATTTTGATTTGTTGTTCGGGGCGGGGCGACTACATCTGAAAATGCTTGACATCCCAGTTCGATACCGCGAGAGGGCATACGGTACCACGAACATTCAACGCTGGCGGCACGGCGTTTTGCTGGCCCGCATGGTCGAAGTCGCGGCTCGGCGATTGAAGTTCATTTAAGTTGTGCGCTAGGCTTGGCAGAGATGGGCATCCTGAAACCACTTGGAGTGAACCCCAAAACTGAGACAGCGAGTTAAGGGAACAAATACATTGAAT
>CAZFOP010000023.1:0-18283 GCA_964520085.1 uncultured Solibacteraceae bacterium
GGCTGTGATATTCGGCGATGGTGACGGTGACGAAGGGGTCCACCAGAATCTGTTCTTCGCGAAGCGCCTGGGCGATGGCGGTTTCCAGCTCGGCCGGGAACAGGCCTTCCGCTTTGATGAGCCGCTTCAGCATCGGTAAGCGGATCATGCCATCGGCGCCGATGCGGATGGTGCGGCTGAGCTCCGGGGCATCGTAGACGGAGACGGCGATGAGGTCGTTGGGGCCGACCGCCTGGGCGGGCAGATTCGCCCCCTGTTCGGGGATGGTGGCGGCGCGGGTGGGCTGCTGCTGTTGCTGGGCCAGAGCGGCTGCCGCGAAAATCACTGTTGAGAATAGCAAACGCATGATGGCACCTTAGCTCTCTGAATGAGCGCGGCCGGCCTTTGAATTCGGAAGCGCATCGGCCAATCGCGAGACATATAGCTCGATCATCGCCAGGCGGCGTTCAAAGGAGAGCAGCTTGTCGTTGACGGTGAAGGAGTCGGCGGAATTGGACACAGCGTCCGATTTGCCGCCATCCAGCATGACGGCACGGGCAAACTCGGAGATGCAGCGGGCTCCCTGACGATCGGAAGCGGTCTTGATCCGCTCGAATTCCTGGTCCGTCACGCGGAAGTTGACGAGACGCCGTCGAATCTTATTCATGGACAGTCCCCTCCCCCTAACAGGGTTTATTGACCGTGGATCGGCGGCTCAATCGTGCTACCGCGTGCTCGGCAGTGCGCAGCCGGTGTACGACGAACAGCCTTTGGGCGAAGCTTCGCCCCTTGGGTCACATTGACCGTATTTCAAATGGTCTTACAAGACAGGGCGACACGCTTGTAACGTAATTACCGCATTTTCCTAGAGTTAGAGGAAAACGCAAGCGTATCACGAACGACTTACGTGCGTCAAGATAACAAGGTCTGTAAGTACTTATTCTCCCCGCATTAGGATCGAGATAGAACCGGCCGCACCAGTACGCGCCCTTCACTGATGTCACTGAACGCGTCCGATCCAATCCCGTTCGATCTCCGCCGCGACGGAGCGAAGTAGCATGGCGACCGAAACGACAACGCGTGACTTTCCATCCTCCGCTCTGAGGATGACTCCTTCAACGCCCGCCAGCGGTCCATTATCGATTGAGACTCGTTGGCCAGCTTGTAGATACGGCCACGGCGTGCAGGCGACGTTGGAACTGACCAACGTCTGGACAGAACGGATTTCGGTTTCGCTGATGGGAGCAGGGTTATTTCCGCAGCCGACGATTTGAGCCACGCCAGCGGCATTCAAAACTCTGACCCGGTCCGGCAGAGCGAACCTGCAAAACAGATACCCACGAAACATCGGAACTTGAAGTGTCTTGACTCGATCGGACCAACGCCGTCTTACAGAGCATAGCGGCAAAAAAGCTTCAAAACCGCGCAGACAGAGGTCTTCGTGCGCACGAACCTCACAGCGCGACTTTACTCGAATCCCAAACCAGTCCGTGTTCCCCAAGTTATCGAGCCCCATAAATCCAAAATAGAAACGTCAACCAGTACACGCAATGTTATAAAAAGTCAACCATGGATATCCTACCGATAGTTATATAGCTGAATTCGGCAGCGCTGTGAGCAATAGGCGGAACTGCGCACACCGGACAACCCGCTGCCTGGAATACAAGTGTAATTTGGATGCCATTTGTGACATTTTGAAAAAATATTCCTTGTGGCGCCCATTCGACGAGCATGACGATGTACTCATGCTTGGCCTTGAGGCGGGTTTCCGCTCTTCACTGGTCGGCGTCTCTTGCATGCGAAGCACTCTGCCAGGTGGCGAGCATGGCGATCATCAGGAACGGCCATGAGCCGAGGGCAGGGCGGGAGAAGGGATAATCCCCAAGTGCATGAAGAAACACCGCAACCACACCAATGCCCCAGATAGAGCGAAAGGCGGGTCGCAAACACCACAAAAAGACGGTGGCCACGGCGATGCCCAATGGTATGCCGCCTTCAGCGATCCACTGGAGCCAGTCGCTATGAGCCTGGTTGGCGAAGACGCCGAAGTCGACAATGGCATAGTGGGGATAGACGATGGGCCAGTTGCCGAGACCCACGCCGAACCAGGGGTGCGCGGCGATGATGTGAATGGAAGAAATGTCGAGTTGACGCCGCATCTGCATCGGATCGGGCTGCCAGAAACGGTTCCAAACGCTCTCCCATCCCACCACGGAGGCGAAGACGGCGAACAACACGGCGATTCTGAGAAGCGCCATGCCGACGGACCGGGCGTTCGTGCGGCCGCGAGCCCACATCAGGGCGACAACAACGAAGGTTTCCGCGGTCACCAAAACCGTACCGGTACGCGAGGCAGAAGCGATCACGGACGCGAACAACGCGGCGGCCATTCCGGAGTACAACAGCGAATCGCGTTCCTGGCGCAGGGCTTCATAGATGGCGATGGGCAGCACGACTTCGACGAAGGCCGCATAATGGTTGCGGTAGAGAATAGGGCCCATCACGTAATCGGTATACTCACTGGGAAACAGCCAGAAGATCCGGCCATGGGAAGTGAACGTCTGCACCGTGGCCACTACCGCAACCACGAAACCGAACCAGAGCATCGCGGAACGAAACCAGTGTCGAACCTCGGTGTCGCGCAAAAGAGAGACGCCGGCGAGAAAGACGGCTAGAAACGTGGCCCAGCGGACCACGGCGGTTTGCGTATCAAACGCGTAGGCCGTGTGCCCGGTGCCCAATTGCAGGAGGCCCCAGGCAACCGCGAACGATAGCGGAACGAGCGGATAGAGGTCGCGGCCACGCACGCGCCGGATTCCGAAGACTGCGAGCGCGGCGACAGCCAACGCAAAAACCCCGACCTGGAAGATCGTGACCGGCCAGTAGGCTGGCACCCAGAGCGTCAATATGGCGAAGAAGAAAAGTGCCGCCAGCGCGACGTGCATGCCTCAGTATAGCCAGCCGCTTGGCCGCTCTACGGAGTACTGGCGGACGGGCTTGAACTGAACGTACCGGCCGCGGCCAGACCAACTGCCGTGCCCGCTGCGGCAACGCCGCCGATAATCGCGACCTTCGCGCCGAGGGAAAGTCCGGCTCGTGGCATCGCGCCCGCTGCGGGAGGACATGGACCAGTCTTGATGGTGGCCACTTGAATCAACTGCGAAGCCGGCGAGGTAGGGTTGGCGCCCGGAATGATCGAACCCGTAACTTCCACACACTTGCCAACGTACTTCGCCAAGTCCGATCCTTCCAGTTCGACGGTGACGTGGGTCGTGGCATCGGTCAGGAAGTATTTCCCTTCCCTGAATTCCTCAACGCCGCTCGCCTCGAAAGCGGTCGCAGCGCCTGCTTGCGAACCAAAGGCGAGCGCCAGGCCCGGACGCACGCTGGCGACCAGAACGCCGGAAGCGCTGCGCACGTCGGCGGCGCCGCTGCGAGCCGCAACCGTAATGCTCGACGGAGAGGTGATGTCAACCTGCACCACGCTATCCTTCTCCGAAGGGGATATGCGCAACGTGTCCGCTTCGATCAAGTGATTTCCGGCTTCTTTCACCACGCCCGTACCCTTCTCGAGAATGGTGTGATCGCGAAAGACTTTGGCCCGTGAATCCGGGGAGAGCGTGATCTCGACGCTAGCCAGCTCGATCACCGAACGCGCCGCAGTAGTTTCGATCAGGTTGCCATCGAATACGGTGCCATTCTGCCGAATCGTCGAACCGTCTACCCGAAAGTCTCCCGTCGACTTGATGAATCCGATAGAAAGAGGCGCCGCCACCGCCACTAGTAGGAGGCAGGACACGGCAGCTAGAAAAATCACACATCTAGACATTTTGAGCTCCAACGGAGTACTCTCTCATTTAAAGTATACCTATAGATGTCAAAAGACAAGAGGCCCCGAGTGTCTCATTTAGTCTTGCAAACGTCATACGTGCAGAACACTGGTACTTTGCAGGTGGCGGCATGAATTACTACGAGGAACTCGGTATCCGGCAGGATGCGGCGCTCGAAGAAATTCGGCAAGCGTACAAAGTGTTGGCGCGCCTGCTGCATCCGGACGGTCAGCCGGACGCGCGGCTGAAGGCCATGGCCGAGTGCCAGATGAAGCGGCTGAACGAGATTCTGGCGACCCTCACGGACTCGCAGAAGCGCCGCCAGTACGATGAGAGCCTAAGCAAGAGCCCGAAGGCCGTATTGGACTTTGAGCCGCCGCCGCTACCGATTCCGCCGGCGTACTGGTACCGGCTCATATATTTCGGCCTGCGACATTGGTTCTGGATTCTGATCGGTTTGGCGGTCGTTGGCGTTGGCCTATGGTACATTTCGCAGGGCAATCCTGAGGTTGGGCAGGTCGTGTCGAACCAAAGCGGAGCCGTGCCCGAAGGACCGGGCGTTAGTGGACCAGGCGCCACCGGACCGAGCGCGGGTGGACGGCCACCGAAACACGCGGGAATCGCGGCCAAGCCGGCGCCGGCCCGTGCCACCCCGGCGGCGCCACGCGAAGCAGCGCGCACTGCCGCCCGGCCGGTCGCAGTTGCGGAACAGGCTGCGGCCAAACCAAACCCGCCCGAGCCATCTCGAGCCGTTCGAGCGATTGAACCCCCGCCGCCTCCGATCCCGATTGCCGCTGCTGAACCTCCGAAGGTGGCGCCTCAGGCGGCGAAGGTGGAACCCGCGAGCTCTGTTGCGAGGGCACACGAGGTTTCGTTCGCGGGGAACTGGTTCTACGCTCCAGAGACTGCGAGCAAGACCGATCCCAATCTCTATCCGGCGACATCCGTGGAGTTTATCCTGGAGGAGGAAAATGGAAGTCTGGTAGGGAATTACCGCGCTAAGTATAAGATTCCGGATCAGGCCATCTCCTCCGAGGTACAATTTCGCGTGCAGGGCAAATCGCCGAATGGGAAATCGTGTAAACTGGCCTGGGCCTCGGAGGACGGGGCACAGGGAGAAGCGGAGTTGACACTGCGTTCTTCGAATCAGATGAATGTGACCTGGTGGACCACAGTGTTCGGCCGCCGCGTGGCCTTAAGTTCCGGCATGGCAGTGTTAACCCGGCAGCAGACTCCATGATGTGGCTTCGAATCGTCCGCTTTCTGGCAATCGCGGTCGCGGCCGCTGGCTTCGCGGCGGCCGCCGTGTGGAGCGTGCGCGTTGGATGGGCCGACTATTGGTTCCGGCAGGAAACTCTGGCGGGGACGGAGAAGGCGCTTGCCATCACACCCGGCCAGGCGGACTATTATCATAGGCTGGCCTTGTTGTCTTCCGACGACGCCCCGGCGAGGGCGATTGAGGCGCTCCAGCGCGCCGTGGCTCTGAACCCGACCGACGCGCAATCCTGGATCGACCTCGGTTTGCTGTTCGAGACGCGCGGCGACAACGCACGGGCCGAGCGGTACCTGCTGCGCGCGGCCTACGAGGACGCACAGTACTTGCCGCGATGGTCCCTGGCAAACTACTATTTTCGGCGCAACGATCCGCCGCGGTTCTGGTTTTGGGCCAAACAGGCGGCAGCCATGGCCTATGGCGATCCGTTGCCCCTGTTTCGTCTGTGCGGGCAAATGGAAGAGAACGGGAATCTGATCGATCGTCTTTCGATACGCAACCCATCTGTACGCGCAAGTTATCTCGCCTACCTGGTGGGGCAGAATCATATCGATCTCGTCGGCCCAGCGACGCAGCGTGTGCTCGGGGATCGCCTCGAGTCCGACACGCCGCTTCTGCTGGCGGTGTGCGATCGGCTATTGGAGCAAAGCCGCGTCGTCGATGCTCTCGACATATGGAATCGACTCGCCCAGGCACATCGAATCCCATTTGACGCGCGGAGTTTCACCACTGGCTCCCTGCTGACGAATGGCGCGTTCACGGTGGCGCCTACTTCACAGGGCCTGGACTGGCGTCTGCCTGAAGTGGATGGCATCAGCCCCGCCAGCGAAGACATCCCGGGCGGACTGCGGCTCACGTTCTCCGGACGCGAGCCGGAGCGATGCGAAGTTCTCGCGCAGTATGTGCCGGTTCGGGAAAACCGGAAGTACGAATTGAAATCCCTCTACCGCACTTCCGGGATCGCGGCCGGCACGGGCCTCGCCTGGCGCATCGCGGACGTGAACGGCAGCAGAAGCTTGGGCGAGGGCCACGACTTATCCGCGGAAGAGGAGATGCAGGAGCAGGTTTCCTTTCGCACACCGAACGGCTGCCACCTTGTGCGTCTCGCGCTGGTCTACCAACGGAGCCTGGGAACGACTCGCATTGCAGGGTATATAGTCCTGCGATCGATCGAAATGGAGTCAGGGAACTAGCCGCTCAATTCCCCTCGGACGGCCCGCTGCGTTCGCGCGTGATGAAATAGAGAAACGCTACAAATAACAGAAATCCCCCGGTGTAGAGCAGGAATTCCCGCCGTCTCCGTCTCCACTGAATCGCCCCGCGGGTTGCCACGACCTCTCGGTCCTTCGGAATCTGCCCCGCCGCGGCCTCTTCACTTGCGTAGCGGGACTGCAAGGCGCGATACCCACAGTCCCGGCAGCGATACGGGTACTTCGCCGCCAAACTCGCCAGATGCTCCATCAGACCGCGCCGGTGGGAGCGGTGAAAGTGATCGGTATGGCATTTGGGACACTGCACAAATTCCGAAAGCCCCAGAACCCGCTATTCTACTCCGAAATCCGTTCATCTCCAAAACTGGTACCAGCGCGCCGCCGGCTGCCTGGAAACCAGCTTGCCTGCCGCCAAACTGTAGCCCTCCACAACGGCACGGGGATTATCGGTGAACAGAATCTCGGCGATATCCTCGTCGCATCGCGCACGAACGATGCGATACGCTTCATCCAGCCGCGGATGGCGGCAGGCCGGGTCATGTGCATCGCTGGCCACGATGTGGACAAGTCCTCGATCCAGCAGGCGCATGCAGGCGGACTTAGCCGAGCCGCCGAAGCCGCCCAGTATGGAAAGCGCCGTGATCTGCGTCACACACCCAAGCTCAACCCAGCGTTCCAGTCTTTCGAGCTCCTTACGTATCACTGGATTCCGTTCGGGGTGGGCCACGATGGGCGTCAGCCCGGCATCCACCAGACGCCGCAGAACGCTGTCGGTGTGGCGGCCGACGTGGAAGTCGGGGCATTCGATCAGCAAGTACTGCTTGCCGTTGATGGTGTACGTGAACGGCTGTGCCAGAAGATGGTCGACGTTGTCGAAGTTGAGATGAAACTCGCAACCGCGATGAATCTTCGGCGCGCCATTTGTCTTGGCGGTAAGTTCCCGGATTCGTTCCTCTACCAATGCGGGATCGTACGTGTACTTGGCATCGGCATGTGGCGTCGCGACAATGTCGGTTGTGCCACTGTCCCGGGCTGCCTCCAGCATGGCGATGCTATCTTCCATGCTGCCCGCGCCATCGTCTACGCCCCAAACGACATGGCTGTGTATATCGATCATGCTGCAAGCGAGATTGTCATACTATCACATATATTACAGGCCCTTGAGATAGGTCTTGATCGGCCGATCGCTGGCGGAGTCGCGGCGGCTGCGGCCGAAACCCCCTCATTGCCGGCCATCCTGTGATAATCTTCAAATCATGCGACGGAGCGTTTTGGCAACCGCGCTGCTGATAGCGTCGGGCTTCACGATTTCACTCCACGCCACCGGCCCGGATCGTGATTTTTCCGGCAAGTGGGTGCTGGACACCGGCGCCAGCGACTTTCGTTCGCTCGGCCAGCTCGAATCGTCTCTCACCGTCTCCGAAAGTGACGCCGCCATGCTGTGCTCGACGGGACCGCTGGGGTGGTCGTATGCACTCGATGGCAGCGAAACGCGGACCCGAGTCGGCGACGAAAGCTGGAACTCCACCACCAAGTGGGAAGGCGCGGCGCTGCTCGTCAACACGCTGGTTTCCGGACCGCGCAATTACACGGTAATGGACCGATGGGTGCTCTCGCCCGATCGCGCTACGCTGACGATCGCGCGCCAGATAATTCTCGCCAACAGACAGGTGGAAGGCACGCTGGTGTTCCGGCGCGAGAGCGAACCGGTGGTCGCTGCCCGCCCGCCCACCGCTGAAGCCGCTCCGGCAACTGCGTCGGGTCCTTCCCAAGCGGCCGCCGACGTGCCGCCACCCGCACTCGCAAAGAGACCCGAGCCAGGCGCGCCACCCGATATCACCGTTCCCAAGGGGACGCGCGTTCTGCTGGCGCTGGTGAGTGAGGTGAGCACCAAGCATGCCAAGGAAGGCGACCGCGTCTATCTGCGCACGGACGCTCCCGTAGCCGCCAACGGGCGGGTGGTGATTCCGCGCTGGAGCGATGTCGCCGGCACCATCACGCGCGCCAAGCAGGCCGGGAAGGTCTCCGGCAAGGGCAAGTTGTATCTTCGGTTCGACTCGCTGATTTTGCCCAACGGCGTATCGCGCGATTTTCACGCCCGGCCGCCGGGAGACGAAGGCAAGGTGGAGGGCAACGGCAAATCCGCCGACGGCCGCACCGTGATGGAGGGAGCGGGCATGGGCGCCACGGTCGGCGCCATCACGCGGGGACTGCCCGGCGCGGGCGTGGGCGGCGCGGCCGGCGCGCTGGTCGGGGTTCTGCTTTCCCGCAACCAGGACGTGGTGCTGCGTGCGGGCACGCATCTCGAAATGGTGCTCGACCGCGACCTGGTGTTTCACCCCGACGAACTGCAGCCGCGCCGTTGAGGACGTGCACCCTCCATTCCGGCGTTGCGCAAACCCTCGCACCGACGCCCGGCGCGGTTTCGCACCAGCCGGTGGAAAGGCGCTGCGTCACGTGACGAGGCATCCGTGCGGCAACCCAGGTTCGAAGAGTAACTATCATGTCGGGCTATTGTAGCTGAGGTTACTTTTGGAATTGGCCGCATCAGCAGGGGCGGGCATTAGTTCCAAATGCAGTGTGGAACAGGCGAGGCAGCGCGCTACTGCGCGCTGCCCGGTTCGCTCCGCAGACCTTCGACCGTGAGCAGCACCACGTCGACGCGCCGGTTGTGGGCGCGGCCTTCGTCGGTATCGTTGGTATCGGCAGCGGCGTTCTCGGCGTATCCGGCGACAGCCATGCGGCTACGCGGAATCTCGTAACGGGTCGCCAGGATTTCCATCATGGCGATGGCACGGGCCGCCGAAAGTTCCCAGTTACTACGGAAGCGCGAGTTGTGGATGGGCACCGAATCGGTGTGGCCCTCGAGACGCACCGGGTTAGGCAGGTTCTGAATCACGTTGGCGACTTTCTCGAGAGCCGGGAAACTGGACGCCGATACGGCGTCCTCTCCGGAAGCGAAGAACCCGGATTCGCGCAGGCTGATCACCAAGCCGCGTGCTTCCAGTTTGAGCCCAACCTGCCCGGCGCGCAGTTCGCTGTCGAGGACGCGGCTGAGTGTCTCCATCGACTGCTTCAAATCCACCGGGCCTGCCAGCGCCGCAATCGCCAGAGCCGGGAACGCACCAGGCTGCACGTGCTTGTCCTTTTCATGGCGACCGCGGCCCAAAACGTTCAAGATGGCGTCGCTGACTTCGCCGTGCGCCAATGCCTCCCGGACCGACGCCGACACCTGTTTGGCCTTGCCCTTGTCGGCTTGGGTGGAAGCGAACATGACGACAAAGAAGGCAAAGAGCAGAGTGACAAAATCGGCGTAGGAAACCATCCAGCGTTCGTGGTTCTCATGGGGATAGTCGATTCTGTGTCTCACGGGCGGCTCACTTTCGCGGCACGGCCTGTCTGGGGTCGGGGAACGGCCCAAGATAGGCGGTCTTCGGCCTGGGCTGCTCGCGGCGCGGGTCGAACGATTCCAGCTTGAGGCGGATGAGCGTCGGGTTGAGGCCTTCGACGATGGCCGCCACTCCCTCCAGAATCATCTCCTGGAGGGCGATGGTCTCGCGCAGCTTCGCGCGCAACTTATTGGCGGCGGGAAGGAAAAATATGTTCGCCGAACCTACGCCGTACACCGTGGCCACAAACGCCACAGCAATTCCATGGCCGACCTCCTTCATGTCCTCCAAATGCTTCATCACCTGAATCAAGCCCATCACCGCGCCAATGATTCCGATGGTGGGAGCATAGCCACCGGCCGATTCCCAAACCCTGGCTTCGGCCTCGTGCGCCTGTTCGCTCTGTACTAAGTCGATTTCCATCATCTTCCGCAGTTCCTGCAGATCGGTGCCATCCACGGCCAGGTTCAGAGCCTTGCGCAGAAAGGGATCCGGTATCGATTCAGCGTCGTTTTCCAGACTCACGATACCGTCCCGGCGCGCCTTGCTGGCGAACCAGATCAGGCTGTCAATCACCGCGGAGTGCGATTCCGCAGAATCGAGAAACACGTCGCCGAGTCTACGGAAGGCGCGCAGCACCACATGCAACGGCGTGGTCACCAGGACCGCACCGAAGGTGCCACCCAGGACGATCATCGCGGCGGTGGTCTGGGCAATGTCCTGGATGCTGCCCCGTTCCAGCAGCAGTCCGCCGATAAGTCCGGCCAGCGCCAGGCTGATTCCCGCCAGGGTGGACAAGTCCGGACGCAGGCTCCTGCGCGGGGCCGGCCTCTGCCACCCGCCCGGAGCGGCGGCGGCCGAAGCAACGGCGGCCGGCTTGGCAGGCCCGGCTGGCTTGGCGGCAGGCCCCGCCGGTTTGGATGACGCAGCCGGCACCTTTTGGGGAGCGGTAGCCATGAGCTATCAACTCGCCTGCGGAAGCGACGTTTCCGGCCCATCCTCACCGGAATCCTCGCAAGGCTCGTGCGGAGCGGCATCCGGGCAGCAAATCCGCCGCCGAAAAGCCACAATCCGTTCGACGATTTCCCCGGCGCCTTCGCGCACGCGGCAAATCTCCCCGTTGGTAAGTGTGATGACCGTATCGGGCGTCGCCTCGATGTGCTCGATCAGGTCCGAGTTCAGCACCACCCGGACGCGATTCAATCGAGTGACCCAAATCATAGGATTCCTCTTGCTTATATCGGCGGGAAACCGGTTTTCATTAACGGACGGCATGGTCTGGCCGAAAAGCATTATGGAGCGTGCCGGAACCCCTGGTGGACGCCTGGCGCATCCCGGAAGCTTATGCCAGACAGTCTTCGGAGATGGACATGAACCGATCAACCGGCTCGGAAACCCAGACCTTCGTGATCCCCCTCTGGCCAAGATTGGGGTATAGCTCCCGGGCTGGTTCGCCGGTGCTTTCGCCGGCTCTGGTGGAAGAACGCCGGGAGGTCTTCGAATCCGTGTTGAACGGCCTGCGCACGCAGCCGGACAATTCCGATGCGCGCGCCGCTTGCCAACTCCTCTTGCGCCACCTGGCGGCGACGGTTCCCGATCGCTAAGCGGCTTTTAGTATGATGGCTGAATCCGAAAGGAGACGCCATGAGTGTTGCCACAGCCGCAAACGCCGCTGCTACGCTCGAACTTTCCAGCATCGGCCAAATCGCCATCACGATTAGCAACCTGGAGCGCGCCATCGCCTTTTACCGCGACACGCTGGGATTGAGATTACTGTTCGAAGTGCAGGGTCTGGCGTTTTTCGATTGCGCCGGCATCCGGCTGATGCTTTCCGCTCCGGAAGAGGCGGGGGAACACTTCAACTCGGTCCTATACTTCAAGGTGCCGGACATTCTGGCCGCGACGAAGATTCTGGACAGCCGCGGCGCGACGTTCGACCGGCTGCCGCACCTGGTGGCGCGCATGCCGGACCACGACCTGTGGATGGCCTTTTTCCGCGACCCCGACCGCAACCTGCTGGCACTGATGAGCGAAGTGAAGCGCACCGCCCAATAGCGCACGCGGTCAGTGCGCGACGTTGCCGCCGAAGTTGAAGCATGGCCCGATCGACATGCGGACGGTGTTGCGGCCGTTCTGCAGCAGATCGCTAAACAGATGGTCGTGCACGAAGTCGGCCTGCACGCGCAGCCCCACGTGCCGGGAGAAGTTGAAATCCGCGCCGCCGCCGAAGCCGTAGAACACCACCGTATCCACCTTGTAACCGGAAGGCGCCAGTTGCGCGGCCACTGCGGCGGCGATGGGGTCTCCCGGCTGTGGAGTGGCGTATTCGTGGATAGCGCCGGCCGACGGCCGGATGAAGAGGGTCACCTTGCTGAAGTGCCGATAGTTGAACTGAGGGCCGCCAGCGAAGGTTTGCGTGCGCGAATGCGCCGGCACGATGAGCTTGTAGCCGGCGGGGATCTCGCCCGCCGCCGCCATTGCCCCGAGTTCGGCGCCCAACTGCTGTTGCAGGCTGGGCAGCAGCATGGCCGGCTTGAGGGTGAGCGTGCCTTCGGAGACGCTGTAGTCGAACCCGAGCGACAGCCACCTGTTGGCGCGCGCGCCGGCCTGGAACTGAAAGCCGTTTTCCCCCAGGCTGACGGCAGGGCTGTCCAGATACGTGTAACCGGTGAACAGGTCGAACCGGCTGACATAGGTTTGCTGGCCGAAGGCGGGCAGCGACGCGGCGGCCAGAGCCAACGGCAGCAGGGCCATCGGGCGTAGCCAGCGAGTTCGAAAACCAACTTGGAATCTTCTTCGTTTCATCCGTTTCCCACGTGGCCGGGCCGAATCTCGATGCGGATCCGCGGCCAGCGCGCCTCCCCTCTCGCTGGCGGTACTGCCGTGCGATTCTGCCGATTATAACGTGATTGCAGCCGAACTGAGGCCGTTTTGTAAGAATCTTGCAGGGATCGCCGCCGCCCCGGCCGCGTCCTAACTCTGGAAGAACGAGATGCCGGCGATGCCGGCCGCGCCTGCGGCCAGGCAGAGCGGGACGTTTTGCGGCGCGATGCCGCCCAACGCGAACACGGGGACGGACACGGCCTGGCTGGCCTCCCGCAGTGCTTCGAGACCCACCGGGGCCCCGTAGGAGGCCTTCGAGGGAGTGAAGAAGACCGGCCCGAACACGACGAAGTCGGCACCCGCAGCGGCGGCCGCCCGCACCTCGGCCGGCGAATGCGTCGAGACCCCGATCAGGAAGCCCGCCGGCACGATCGCGCGCAGCAGCCGAGGCGGCAGCGAACCCGACGGCAGGTGCACGCCATGCGCGCCCGCCGCCAGCGCCACATCGGCGCGCCCGTTCACCAAAATGCGTGACCCGTGCGGGTTCGGTAACTCGAGCACGCGGCGCACCAGCCCACACAACTCGCGCGCCGGCAGGTCTTTCTCGCGAATCTGGATGCGCTCCACGCCGTTCTCGAGCGCGCGCGCGATGAACTCCATCAGGGGCTCAACGCCACCCGCGGAGTGCCGGTCCGTGATGTAGTAACGAAGCACGTGCGCCCCTAACCGTTCATAATATGACCGCCATTGACTCATCTCCCGCGGGTCATCGCGTGATGGGGTGAATCTTACCGTACCTATCGAACTCTATTGGGACGATGGCCGGCTTCTCCCGGAAGGGCGCCTGATCGTCGTTGCCGAAGAAACAATCCCACCAGTGCCCTTGCTTGTCCTCAAAGTAATTAGTGCCACCGCCGGAGGGAACCGCTTCGTGGCGCCACCTATAAGGGCCGTATATGTTAGTCGACAGAGCGGCCACGCTGCTATAGCGTCCTTCGTAAGTGTCGGCCGCGGTCAGGTAATAAGTGCCGTTGCGCTTGAACAAACAAGCGCCTTCGTGGCCGATATCCGTGCAGTGGCGGCGCAGCGCGCACGTGTCGGCGTGGTGGGCCGGGTTGGTATCGGGATCGAGCAGCACCGGCTTCCGCGGAGTCTCGGCGAGGCCACTCAAATCGTCCTTCATGCGAGCGATCGATCCACCGCCATACACCAGGTAGACCGTGCCGTCGTCGTCCTCGAAGAGAGAGGTGTCGATATCGCCGTCGAACTTGCCGTCATTGGCCAGTGCGTTGACGTACGGTCCCTCTGGCTTGCCGCTCGTGCTTTTCAGTATTCCGCGGTCGCCGGGCGGCACACTCAAGGTGATGAAATAGTTCTTTAGCCGCTTGATGTAATGAATCTCCGGCGCCCATATCGCGCGCACTGGCTTGTGGTGCCAGCGCCAGGCACGCTCCCAGGTGCCGTCCTTGTCAAAGCTCCAGACCAGCCCCAGGTAATCCCACTTCTTCAGATCCGCCGAACGCCAGAGTTCCACGCCATCGTTGTGGTCCCAAATATCTTCGCCCGTGGAGCCGGTCAAATAGTACATACCATCGCCGCCAATGCGGATGACGGTATCGCGCACCTGTATGTCCATCAGCGGCTTGATGTCGGGAATAAGCCCCAGTTTCACCACGAAGCCAGTGACCTTCTTGTTCATCTCGACCCACCGAACGCGAGCATTGTTCGGCGTTGCGCCAGGTCCGCTGATCCCAGAGCCGGGCACGAGGTTCGACGGCGGCACGACGGGCCCCGCAGGTCTCTGCATCTCTTGCGCAACCGCGTACGCGCCAGCCAGCACCATAGCAGCCGCGACCCACATCCTTGCGCGCGGCCGTCTGGTTTCAGGCATTCTCATTATTGAGTATTATACGGCGGCACTGCGCACGCGTTCGCGCAATCCGAGACGATGGATGATGCGGCCCACACGATCCGGGTCGTGTCGGATGCCGAAGCGGGTCTGAATCCCGCCGGCAAATCGCGCCGTCGCCCAGCGGCCGGTCTGGATGCCGGCGGCGTCTGGGCGAAGCGAGCGGAATGCCTACGGCACCTCCACCGTCTCATTCGCCGAGGATATCTGACCATCCTCGGCGCGAACCACCAAGCGCACCAGGCACGTGCCTGGCGCGATATTGAATTCGCTTTTCACGTCGAGACCAGCCGGCACCTTGCCGACCGCGTATTCCAGATCGAATTTGTCCTGCTTGCCATCGAGGTAGATGCCGTTCGCATCGAACAGGCCCACGGTCGCGATCAGCGATGCGCGGCTGCGGCCGCCCTGCGTCTCGAAGCGGATTGTGCCGAGGCCGATATGCGCGTCCACCGACAGGGCGTCGGGCCTGGTGAGCGATCTCCGGGCGGGCTCCGCCAGGCGGTCCACGCGCACCGTCAAGGGAATCTCCCGGATCTCGTCGCGCGAAAAAATCGCATCCTCGATTTCCTGCGCGGCCTGCTCGGCCTCCGTTGGCGTCTTATCCGGCGCCGGATAACCGTTCCTGGCCTGCACGGTGACGCCACGCCGGCCGGGCACCTTCACGCTTAGCTTGTGATACTTGCCGTCGGGCTTGAGATCCGGCGGCGAAAAGGTGAGCGTGTAGGCGAAGTCCGGCCGCACGGCGATGCGCTTGAGGCCGCCGGCCAAGTCGTTGGTGTTCTCCACGGCGATGCCGCCGGTTCCATCGGCCAGCCCGCGCAGAAACAGGCCCTGCCGCAAGGCTACTTCGTGGGGGCTTTTCGCGGACTGGTAATAGGGATCGGCCACCATAGTCTTTTCCGCACCGAACTCGGGAAGGGTCCACAATCCACGCGCGTCCAGCGTGCTGATCAGGATTCCCTTGCGCGCCGCACGGTCGATCAGCGCGAAGTACTCGCCCTGATCGGAATCCGAAGCGATGAAGCCGGGCGACACGAAGACGAGGGAGCGATCGCCCGGCATGATCGCCAGCCGGTTGACTGCGACGTCGATGTTCGTGAACAATGAGCGGAAGCGGGAATAATCGCCGGTGTGGCCAAAGGCTACAGAATCGGGACTGTACCCGGCCGTGCCGGGAGGAGTTTGTTGCGGTGTGACGCCGACACCAAGCTTGTCGGGCGCCGATCGACGGTTGACCCACGCAAACGCCGAGGCGGCTACTGTGTCGCTGGACACAATCTGCGAGCGGATGCGGTCCAGCGCGTCCTCCAGCTTCGCCAGGTCACCCGTGAAGTCCACATACTGCTTCCCGGTCACGGTCAGCAAGGCCACCCGCGTGCCGGGCTCGATGGTGTCCTTAATGGCGCGTTTTGCCGCCGTGCGCGCATACGCGAGGTCCTCGAGGGTGAGGTTCACATCGTCGAACAGAAACACCACGTAATGGCCGCGCAGCGGCACGAGCCCGCCCTGTGGCGCCGCATTGCCTTTCGCAGCTTCCGCGGCGGTTGCGCGTGCCGCGGTGTCGGAGCCCCAGCTCTCGACGCGAAAGCCGGAGATCTACTGGAGCCTCCCTTCGTCGAACAGCTCGAATTCTTCCTTGCGCAGCCCGCCGACGGCATTGCCGTGTTCGTCTCTCACCACTACGCGGACCGGGATTTCGTTGCGGTGCACGCGGAAGACGGGCTGGGTGTCGTTTGACGGAGGCGTCTCTCGGTCCGCAACCGGCGTCGCCGGCGGCGGGAGTCCACGGTAGGGCTGCGCCAGGCCGGGCACGATGGCAAGCGGCTCGCCGATTGGCGGCGGATCGGGGATCGGTAGCGCCTCAGGGAGTGTAGCGCTCGCCACAGCGGCGGGCGGTTCGGTGCGTGGTGCGGGCGCCGGCACGGGGGGCGCGTTCGCCAGCGGACTCGCCGGTGCCTCCGCCGGGGCGTCGAAAACCAATTTGGATTCCGTCGCAAACTTCTGATAGTTCGCGAACTCCACTCGATTCAAATAGTGCTCGTAGGCGCCGGTAAACGGCGACAGCACCTCCATCCAGATTAGACTCCTTGCCGGACACAAAAATGAAATGCCACCCAGTGTCACGGGCAGATACTCGACGGCGAGCTGCATCTGCTTGACTGGAAACCTCCGGGGCAGACCGACGGCCTGCTGAGTGACGCGAAGGACGGCACCGGAAACCGGATCGATGGACAGCTCACCTTGGTAGGCTGTCTTTTCGCTGAGGGGCTGGTAGCTGGTCGCGTAGCCGAGGGGCGAGACGCGAGCCTGAGCTTTGCAGCACCAGGACACCCTAAAGAGCGAACCGGTCCGCCGGGCCGAGTACCCCACCACTGCCACGCGCTTCCCATCCATAGTCTCCCAACGGCGCCATCCAAACGCAGCGTGGTTGACGAAAAGTTCCGCCAGGACGCTGCCAAACTCTCCTGAGGTCGTCAGGTTCCAGCGGGAACGGCCGGCGGTACCCGCCCCCTTCCCAGCCGGATCGACGACGTTGGCAATCTGGGGCTGGAACGACTCCGCCCCATCGCGCACGGCCAACTCGCCGATGAGCACATCGCGAAGCCGAAGTTCCCGATCACTGTCGGCAGCCAGGTCGTCAAAGCGGCTGACGAGCCGGGAGCACACAAGATTCGGCAACTCCTTCACGTAGGCCAGTGTGTACGCCTCGGCCTTCTCGACAATCGCGCGCTGTTCGGTCGGAGTGGGCGGCTCCCCGGGGACGATTTCCGCCGTTGGAGGATTCAGAAACGCACTCCGATCCGCAAGAAGTTCCAGCGCTATCGCGGTGTGGCGTCCCACACCGCTCGACAGGCGGGATAGGGTCGCACGAGTGAGACGCTCCGTCAGATCGATGCGCGCAATCCGGTCGGCGGTTGCATCGTCCGAGGCGCCTGCCGCGTGAGCGGAAGCAAGAATCGCGCCGAGCTGGCTTACCGCAACGCCCGAATCTGCGCCGAAAGTCAAAAGCGGCGCCAAGAGCACGAGGGCGGCGGCCTTCATGCCATCAGTCTGGCAAATAGCCACTCGACGCGCCATGGCTCTTTCGAGCCATGGTCCGCGCTCCGGCCAAGTGGGCTTGATGGGAAGAGGCAATGGGCACTCCCGCATGCCGAGGGGACCGTCCCGTAACAAGTGTGCTAACCGGTCCCACTGGTCACGGTTGCGACGCGTTCAGAGCGGCTCGCCGTCAGCAAGCAGTTGCCCGCAATTGAACTGACTCCTCCGCGACAAGGCCAAGTCCGGGCCAATGCATGACGGGGTGAATCTCGCCGTCCTCATCGAATTCGATGGGCAAGATGGCGGCCTTTTCGCGGATGGGCGACCGGCCGCCGGCCAGTCCCTCCGGGCTCGCCATTCTCGATCCGATTCTTAGGAAGCCGCCGGCGCTTCGGCGTGCAGGGAAACCGGAGCGGTGACGGAGCCATAGTGGATGTCCGCCAGGCTGTGGTGGCTGCGCACGCGTTCGCGCAATCCGAGGCGATGGATGATGCGGCCCACGTGATCCGGGTCGTATCGAATGCCGAAGTGGGCCTGAATCGCGCCGGCGAAGCGCGCCGTGGTCCAGCGGTCGGTCTGGAAGCCGGCGGTGCGCGGACCGGAGCGGTAGATCTCGGCCGCCGCCAGCAACTGTTGGGAGTTGAGACGGCTGGGACGGCCCGGAGCGCGCCGTTTGCGCAGCCCGTCCACCCCTCTTCCACTCAACGCCCGATGCCAGCGGGAAGCCGTGGTGCGGCTCACACCGAATTTTCGGGCAACCTGGGACTGTGTGAGTCCCCTCTGCAGGTCTTGTGCGGCCAACAAGCGCCTGCTTTCCATTTCATCGC
>CAZFOP010000024.1:0-18035 GCA_964520085.1 uncultured Solibacteraceae bacterium
GCGAACGGCGATAACCCCCTTAACTTCGTGTCTCAGCCCAGGGGTTCACTTCAAACTAGCCTGGAGACTTCGCTCTCCGCTTCTGGGCCGTGACAACGCTACCGTCCCGGGGAGGTCCCGTGTTGTTAAGGGCATTACCTGGCAGATCGGCTGTGGCCTTGAAGAACCCACTCTTCAAACTTCAAGCGTACCCGGTGGCAATCTCTGCCGATCCGGCGGCAGAATTCATCCCAATGATCATCGGCACCGCCCTGCGGCGATACGATCCGAATCGGGAACGAATTCGGATTTCTCTCCATCGCACACCCCAGAAGTTGTCGGGCTAAAGCATCGGCGGGGTGTAGCCGGAACCCGACCACGGTCACTTGCTCTGCAGTTGAAAGTGCGTCAGACGCTTGGTTCCACAGCTTGAGGAGCAAGCGGTTTGAACTCAGGTCCTTGAGATAACTCGGGACTATCAAGTTCCGTCCATCATTCAACTCTTCGGCAGTCCTCCAATAATCGTCCAGATCGTTGGCAGGTGCCCGAGGGAAAAAGTCCCTTCTGTATTGAATCGCCGGTTCGCAGTCCTGCTCATCGCTCTGTGCCCAGTTGACCGAGCCGTGGAGCTTGAGGACCTTTACGCGGGAACAGCAGCCGCTGGGTGCGCCCCGGCTGGTGAAGCCGTACCCATCGGCATAATGCCACTTTTCTCGATGCCAGAGTGCCGCCTCATTCAAAAGGTCCCAATTAAAGGTGATGATCGTATCGCCTTCGTGAACTCGGGATACCCACGCGTCAAGCACCTTCGCCGCCTTGCAGCTCACGTCCCGAAGCTGGTCTCGCAACTGGTGCTGGTGCGACTGGAACACGTCGGCAATCGTGCCCATCACCATGGGTCGCAGGCTGCGCCACCCCAACCGCCCGAGCCCCAGAGTATCCGTGCCTGCTTCGGCCAGATCCAACAGTGTGAATATCTGCTCAAGGTCTGGCAGGTCGGGCTCCGGCTGCCGTACGACCTCCAGAACCCTCCTAACAAAGTCTGCTACGGTGGCGGCTCTCTCCCGGGCCGTGACGTCGATGGGAGGCCTGTCTCGAATGAAACGCCAGAGCTCAAGACCAAGGGGGTACCCTGCGAAGCAGGAGGCGCCTGCGCCCAGGATGTATACCTGCGCCATAGCTAGCTGGTCCCCCTAGCGTCAAACAGGTGCGCGGAGCGGGCGCACCCCTGAAACCGTTTCATCGAATCTTGGCTATTCATCAAAACTACCTCCCATCCTCTGATCGCCAGTTCCGGCAAGAACCTTCACTCGGCCGCGCAATCGCGGGACCAAACAGGCGCCAGTGAGCCGTCGGGCATATCCGCCAGCTAAGGCGCGCGGGCTTCGCGTCCGAGGTTTTGTTCGCAGCGGTTCGCTACCGGGCCCTGGGGTCGGCGGTGGTGCGCTCCGCTACCCTCAAACCCGCGGGCCGGGGACTTCCGTCCTGCCTGACAGTGGTTCGACGGCGCCGCTGCCGCAGATGGCGACACCGGTCTGCGTGAGGGCGTTCAGGAAGCCGACCAGCAGGTTGTAGAACACCTGCTCGGTGAGCGGCTGGTTACCGGGCAGGCGAAAGTTGACGGGCAATTCCTTGGCGATGCCGAGCCGCACCGCGTTGGAGCGCAGGCGGCCCGCGCGGTCGCGCTTGTTGGCGAGGCTGAGCGGCGTCTGCATGACGGCTCCGTTACTGCCATCGACATAAAACTGGCAGCGCGAAAACCAACCGAGGTTCGCGGGATGGCTGGCGTCGAACAGCAACAGGGGCGTCTGACGGCCGGTGGCGGTGAGATCGAGACTGATGGTGCGTGCGCCGTCGCGAGCGCGGACTTCGAACCCCGCCTGCCGTGCGATGGTGGACACCGTCTCCGGCTGGAGCTCCATGTAAATCAGCTTGTGCTGTCCGGCTTGCAATACCTGCATGGCGAAGGGTCATTGTATCGCATGCGGAACCGGGCGGCGCCAAGTGCGACGCCATTTCGCACATTCGGTCTCGTGGGCTTGGCATTGGACGTGCCCTGTTCCGTTACACCACGCCGGCGGAATCCGGGTAAGTCGTTGAAGCTGGCGAGGCTGGGAGGGGTCCCATGGTCGGAATGATTAGCAGAGCGGGGGAAATGGCGCACGTGTTTACCCCTGCGAGTGGGTATCGCACTGGGGAATCTCACGCAATTTGGCAAAGGCAGCAACACGCCACGGTTGACGCCGGTCCGGTTGCGGCAAAACCCAAGAAGCACAGTTGTAAAACTTGTGCCGGCCGGCGGTGCATCGGGCGCTGCCGCTTTTGAGCGGAAGCGCGCGAAAACAACCCGGGCTTTTGTTGCGACACTCGGATTTGTCAATTCGCCGCACGGGGTGCCACCTCGCGCTGGCGAAGCGCTGGCCCTCGCCGAGTGCCGGTGAACACCGGCTGGAATGGGAATGACTTGACTCCGGTTAGGTGTGTCATTAGCGAACACACGTGTTTCTGGTATAGGAGCTGTCGTATACTGTTCGAAGCGGGGGCAGCAAAGTGAAACTCCGGCTAATACACCTTCCAGGAGGAACCAATTGCGCTGGATAATCGGCATTTTGTTATCGACCGGGGTCGTGTTGGGTCAGACCGGGGTCTACACGTTTACGGGAACCGCCAGCGGCACAATCGGCGGCACTCCGTTCACAGATGCCACGCTCACGGTGACCAGCACGGGCGATGCCAGCAACGTTTCCTGCACGAGCGGAACGTGCTTCCTGAATCTGGCGGCGGGAGCGAGTTCCTTTACGATCAGTGGTATCGGTTCCGGGACTTTTTCGAGCGCCTCGTATGTCTTCGACAACCAAGGCAACGGCTTAGCGGGTTTTGGGATCGGCAGTGACGATATCCAGATTTACGATAGCTCGATCGGGAGCACTGCTTTCGCCAGTTACAATCTGTTGTCCTCGATTGGCCCACTTGGCCCGGAGGCGACGGACCCGTCCACGTCGGATTGGGTCAACCTTAGCACCTCACTCGGCAGCTTTACCGTCACGTCTTTCACGAATGTCACATTTCAAGCGACGGCCAATCTTCCTCGCACGCCCGTGCCGGGCAGCCTGGTTCTTCTCGGTCTCGGCTTGACCTGCCTGTTGGCATGGCAGCTCCGCGCACAATTGGCCGCTTAGCGCGTTTTCTCCGCCGGCGTAGGGCGGCGCACCGCGAACCAGGCGCCGAGGAGCGCCAGCCATGAGCCGAGTAACAGGTGGATCGCTGTGTGCACACCCACGCCGGGCGCAAAGCGGAAGTTGCTGAAGACGTAGCCTTTCAGCAGCATGGCGGCGACGATCAGGCTCCAGAGGAAAAAGAGGGCAGCGCCGCGGCGGGTGATGGCGAGCGCCAGCGCGATCAAACCGACGAGGGAAGCGGCGAGCAGAATCCATGCCAGCGTGGCGCCGCTCCACGGCAGCATATCGAGATGCAGTGCGCCAGCGCCGGAGCCAAGCGCCACTGCGGATACCAGCAGCAGGAACAGCGCCAGCAGACCGTGATACAGATAGCTGAACAGACGCAATAGAGTTTTGACGACTCCCACGCTGGTGACCTCCTGGGAAATGGAACGGCTATTCTAGCGCATCGGCGGGAGGGACCATTCGAGTGCATGTTGACCCTTCAGTTTCAGACCGTTAGAATCAAGTTAGGGGCAGTGTAGCAGCGCAGTATGAGCCAGACCGAGCCGCTCAAATCCCGCCACCGCGAAATCCTGAATGCGATCGTCCGGAACTACATCGAAACCGGCGAGCCGGTCGGGTCGCACAGCATTGCCATGAGCCGCAGACAGAACCTGAGCGCGGCCTCGATTCGCAACGTGATGGCGGACTTGGCCGACGAGGGCTACCTTTCGCAGCCGCACACGTCGGCGGGGCGCGTGCCCACGGAAAAAGCGTTCCGCTTTTACGTCGGATCGCTGGTGGCGGCGCGGCTGGCGCTGGGCGAAGCGGAGCGGTTGCACGAGGAATTCCGCGCGCTGCCCACGGTGTCGGCCGGTGTGGAGCGCTCCAGCCAGATCTTAATGGAGCTGACGCGAAACGTGGGAATCGTCGCCGCGCTTCCGGCGCTATCGCAGGAGCTGGATCAGATCGAGTTGCTGCCGCTGGCCGACCGGCGCGTGCTGATGATTCTGGTAACGCGCGACCAGATGGTGCGCAACCGCGTGGTGACACTGGAGGATCCGATCCGGCCCGACGATCTGCTTTCGATCCGCAATTACGTCAACCGGAATTTCAGCGGCTGGCGGCTGGGCGACGCACGCCGGGAGCTGCTGCGCCGCGTGCTCGAAGAGCGGGCGCTCTATAGCGCTGTGATGAGCAAGCTGCAGGTGCTGTGCAGCAAGGGACTGTTGGACGTGGACACCTCGCCTGAAGTGCACATGGAGGGCGCCTCGAACCTGCTTGGTCTGGACCTGCACCTGACGCGGGAGAAGCTGCGCGAGCTGTTGCGGGCGCTCGAGGAAAAGCAGCGGCTGATCGACCTGTTGGACCGTTTCCTGGAGTTGCCGCCAGGCGAACTGGAAGTGCGGGTGGGACTCGAGGAGGCGCATCCGGCGATGAAGGACCTGGCACTGATCGGCATGACCGTAAGGCTGGCCAGCGGCTTGCCAGCCAAGGTCGCCGTGCTGGGACCGATGCGGATGCGATACGAGCGCGTGATGGCGGCCGTGATTCAGACCAGCCGCGCGCTCGAAAGTGCGCAGTTCTAGGGGCTCGTGACGCAAGGATCATAACAACCGCTGGTTTACGGTCGCGGCTCCGATGGGTTCCCAGCCGCGACCAAAAGGGAGCGGTTGCCGGATTGAACTGGATACTCCATGGCAGGTTCCAAACACTCCCGCGGCGGGCGCTGGCGCGGCTTTGGTAAAGTGAAAGCAGTGGATACTCCAAACCCAGAACCCAACGTTTCCGACGTGTCCGCGGACGAGAATCTGCCGGTGGAGAGTGCCGAGGGGCAGATGGCGGCACTCGCGGCGGAACGCGACCAACTTGCGGCGGCGAAGGCCGAACTCGAGGACCGCATGTTGCGCGCCCGCGCCGAATTCGACAACGCGCGCCGGCGTGGGGAACGCGAGCGCTCCGATTTTCTGCAATTCGCGGCGATGGATCTGGTGAAGGAACTCCTGCCGGTGGTGGACGATTTCGAACGCGCGCTGAAGGTGGAGACCGCCGACCGCGATTACGCCAGGGGCATCGAGCTGATCTATCAGCGGCTGGTCGAGACGCTCAAGAAAATCGGGCTGGAGCCGATTGATACAACGGGGAAGCTATTCGATCCGAACCTGCACCAGGCGGTCGACCGCGTGGAAACCGGCGAGGCGGAAGATATGGCGATCCTGTGCGAATACCAGCGCGGCTACAATTTTAAGGGCAAGCTGCTGCGGCCGGCCATGGTGCGAGTCGCGGTGCGGTCGTAACGAATCTAAATCCTGTGTCCAAGCGAGATTATTACGAAGTTCTCGGTATCGGCCATGAGGCCGGGGAACAAGACATCAAGAGCGCTTACCGTAAGCTGGCGATGAAACATCACCCGGACCGCAATCCGGACGATCCCGAAGCCGAGGACCGTTTTAAGGAGGCCTCCGAGGCGTACAGCGTCTTGAGCGACTCACAGAAGCGGGCGGCTTACGACCGCTTCGGCCACGCCGGTGTGCAGGGCGCGGGCAGCGGCGGTTTCGATCCCAACGCGTTTTCCGATTTCAGCGACATCCTGGGCAATTTTTTCGGTTTCAGCGACAGGTTTGGCTCGGGCGGTGGTCGCGGGCGGTCGCGCGCGCAGCGCGGCGAAGACGTGCGCTACGATCTGGAGATTGCGTTCGAAGAGGCGCTGTTCGGCATGGGCGCCGACATCCAGGTGCCGCGGATGGAGGCGTGCGAACGGTGCCATGGATCGGGCGCGGAGCCCGGCAGCGGGCCGACCAACTGCCCCACCTGCCACGGCCGCGGCGAGGTGCTCTACCAGCAGGGCTTTCTCAGTATTCGTCGCACCTGTTCCACCTGCGGCGGTACCGGCCAGATCATTCGCAACGCCTGCGGCGAGTGCCGCGGCCAGGGCTATCGGCAGGGGCAGCGCAAATTGAAAATCAACATTCCCGCCGGCGTGGACGACGGCACGCGGCTGCGCTTGTCCGGCGAAGGCCAACCCGGCGTGCAAGGCGGCCCGCCTGGCGATCTGTATGTATTCCTGAAGGTGCGCGAGCACGCTTTCTTCGAGCGGCGCGAACACGATCTGCACTGTACGATTCCGCTCAACGTGGCGCAGGCCGCGCTGGGCTGCGAAATCGACGTACCCACCTTCGAAGGCCCGCATCGGCTGAAGATTCCGGAAGGTACCCAGAGCGGCGCGGAATTCAAGCTACGTCACAAGGGCGTCGCGGTGTTGAATGGCAGCGGCCGCGGCGACCTGATCGTCCACATCGATGTCAGGGTACCCACGCGCCTGAGCCGCGACCAGCGCCGGCTGCTCGAACTGCTGCGCGATAGTCTGCCGGTGAACAACGCACCATCGGAAAAAGGCCTGTTCGAAAAGGTGAAGAACTACTTCGTGTAGCAATGGTGGGGCATGCGTTAGCTTGCCCGTTGTTTTGCTATACTGCCTCGCAGAATGGCCAAGATCACTTCCATTTACAGCGTGCACCCCAGCGTTGCGTTTGTGACGAACTGGCGGGAAAGCCTCAAGGAGCAGACCGGGCGGTCGCTCGCCGCATGGCTGGCGCTGGTGAAAGCATCCGGCCCGGCCGGCGAAAAGGAGCGCATCGCGTGGCTCAAGCAGGAACACCGGTTGGGAACCTACTCGGCGATTTGGATCGCGCAGCGCGCCTCCGGCAAGGAAGCGGACATGGACAGCCCGGAAGCCTATCTCAAGGCCGCCGAGCGATATGTGAACACCATGTTTCGCGGCCCGTATTCGCCGATGCGGCCGCTCTACGACGAATTGCTGCGGCTGGCGTTCAGCCTGGGCGACGATGTGAAGGCGTGTCCGTGCAAGACCATTGTGCCGCTGTACCGTAACCACGTATTCGCGCAGATCAAACCGGCCACGCGCACGCGCATCGATCTCGGTTTCGCGCTGGGTGCGCGCAAGAGAGAAGGTAAGCTGATCGAAACCGGCGGCTACGCGAAGAAGGACCGCATCACGCATCGCATTGGCATCGAATCGCTCGACCAGATCGACGCGGAAGTCAAGCGCTGGCTGAAGGTGGCGTACGACGAGGACCGGGACTGAGGGCCGTCGTTGTATCCCCCTTGATTCGCAGCCCCGAGGCGTTCATAATTCAGGTGGCGCGCTGATTTTGCGCCACTAGGGGCATTCATGCGACGACGGACGACTGCGGCAATTCCAGCAACACCAGCCAGCCAGCCGGGTGTGACGCTCACGATTCCGGAAGGCGAGGAAATCGAGGTAGTCGAGGCCGACGGCACGGCGCCAGACGGCCAAAGGCGCGTGCATAGGAGCGGCATGCTTGGCCTCTACGTTAGCGAGGAGGATATACGCGAGCGAACCGTGCTGGCGTAGCACTGGCACCGAAGCCTTGCGGCGGTTCTCTGCCAGAGAGGCACCCGAACGCCTAACGCATTGGAGAGGGAGCAGGAAGGTGGCCGTCGGATTCGAGCTTGACGATTGGGGGGCCTTTTCTCGCTCCGTGCGGGAGAACTTTCGGCACGTCATCTGCCCACTCACATCGTCCGGGATGGAAATGCCCGAGCGGTTCCTCATGGCCGTCCAGGAGTCCTGTCCGCATCGCACGAGAACGTTGGAAAAGGGAACCAAACTTTGGAGAGCCCAGCTTGACGGCACCCGGAAGCGGGTGAGGGTCGAGGTCGCCACTGGAGGGAGACACGAGTCGAGGCTGGCCCTCCTGCCGCATGGCCGCGAGCGAATGGTTCCGCTTCCTGATAGGGCGGCCGAGGGCCGGGTTAATCCCAAGGGCATCCCGTGTCTCTACGTTGCTACCCACCCGTCCACGGCGATGAGCGAGGTGAGGCCATGGGTCCATTCACGCATCTCCCTGGCAGAGTTTCGAGGGAGCAGGAAGCTCACGTTGGTCGACTGTACTGGGCCCGAGGTCGAGTGGGTGGAGGTGGCGGACTATGCAGTCGCGTGCGAGTCAATCGCGTGGGCCGACATGAACGATGCCTTTTCCAGACCGGTGACTCCGTCCGACGTGGTTGCCGACTACGCCCCGACCCAGATAGTTGCTGAGGTCTTTCGTCGGGCCGGCTACCACGGCGTGATGTACAAGAGCGGAGTAGACAATCATGGCAGCAATGTAGCCTTGTTCGATGTTCGGTACGCGGCATTCAAGCACTCGTCCCTGCATAAAGTGGCATCTCTTAAATACAAATTCAAGAGCGAGGACACACTTGTCCTTCAGCCCGAATACCCTTAAGGGGTCCCGCCTGCGGATTTCGGCGCAGACACGCGCGTCCGGGCATATTCCCAAATGGTCTCGTCCGGTGTGAATCGGGCCAACCCGTGTCGAAAACGTGGACCGAATTGGAAATAGTTCCGCGAGGCGGCCGGCTAGCCCCGGCGGGAGATTCGCGTCAAACAGGAGTTTCAACGCGACGCGCCGCCACGCCCGGCCTGCGAAGCATAGGCGTAGACCGCCGGGAAATCGGCCTTCTCCAGGTACAGATAGTCGCTCAACACCTCATCCTCGGTCATGCCTGACGCGAGCATATCCAGCACGTCCCATACGGTCACCCGTATGCCACGAATGCAAGGCTGCCCCGAGCGTTGACCCGGCACGATGGTGATCCGGGAGGGATCGGCATTGCCCGCGATGGCAATAAGCTCATTATCCCGCATTCGAATCCGATTGCAGCATCCCAGCCGTTTGCGGTATTCTCCGATTAGGCGGTGGAGTTCGCCAAACCGCCGCTCTCCCGAGCGGCCAATGACTCCTATAGCGAAACTCGCTGTAGGGGCTTCCAGGCCGAATCCCTGAACAGCAGAAACTGAGCATCGGATATAGGTATGGAACAGGTTTGGTTTTCAGCGGCGCTGTGGCTCATCCTTGCGTTGATCGCCACGCTGCTTTCGATTTGGTTCAGGATCTCGACGGCGCTTTCCGAAATCGTTGTCGGCACGGTGGCGCAGCTCATCATCGGCGCGCTGATCGGCACCGAAGTGTTGGGGGCGAAGTCGGCCTGGGTCGGTTTTTTGGCTGGAACGGGAGCCATCGTGCTCACGTTTCTCGCCGGGGCCGAACTCGACCCTGCGATATTCCGTACGAAGTGGAAGGAAGCGACCGTCGTCGGACTGGTCGGCTTTTTCTCGCCATTTTTGGGAGCCGCGGCCGTGGCCCACTTCGTTTTGGGGTGGTCGGTTCCGTCAAGCTGGCTGGCCGGAGTCGCGTTATCCACCACGTCCGTCGCCGTTGTGTATGCCGTGATGCTGGAACTTGGGCTGAACCGAACCGATTTCGGCAAAGGCATTCTCGCGGCTTGTTTCGTGAACGATCTTGGAACCGTCATTGCGCTGGGCCTGATCTTCGCGCCGTTCACGATCCGGACGCTCGTCTTCGTCGTCGCGAGTGTGGTTGTATTCGCGGCGCTACCGTTTGTCACTCCGTGGTTCTTTCAGAAGTACGGAGGCCGCGTTTCGGAGATGGAAGCGAAGTACATTTTGTTCCTGCTGTTCGGGATGGGCGGCCTGGCAGCCTGGGCGGGTAGCGAGGCCGTGCTGCCGGCGTATATCATCGGGATGGTGCTGGCCGGCACGGTGGGAAAGGATCACGTGCTGATCCGGCGCCTGCGAACCTTGACGTTCGGCTTACTGACGCCGTTCTATTTCATTCGTGCCGGGTCGCTGGTCTCGGTGCCGGCGCTGATCGCGACACCGATCGCCTTTCTGGCGCTGTTGGCGGCCAAGATGGTGAGTAAGATGGCCCCGCTGGTACCAACCGTGCGGGCGTTCAATCATGAAGGGCACCAGGGACTCTATTACTCTCTGATGATGTCCACCGGACTGACGTTTGGTACCATCTCGGCGCTGTTCGGTCTCAATCATAAGATCATCACCAGTGCGCAATACTCGTATCTCGTCGCGACTGTGATCGCCAGCGCCGTTATACCGACGGCGATCGCAAACGCTTGGTTCATGCCCAAACACCTGTTACCCAAATCGGAGGCGGCGGTTCGGCCAATGGCTAGGATGGCGGAAAGCGCCGGGGAATCGATATGATCGAGCAAATCCTGATTGCACACGACGGGTCCGACAGCGCGCGCAAGGCGTTCGATTTCGCCGTTGACCTCACGGCGCGAGTCGGTGCGCGTCTGCGTATGATTTGCGTGGAAGAAGAAATCCCCCGCCATGCGGAGGTCATCGACGAACTTCGCGAAGAGATGGATCGCGCCGATAGTTACTTCGGGCAGCTTGCCGAGCGCTGCCGGGCGCGCGCGGCGTCGCATTCCATTGAACTCGAAACCATAATTGCTCCTGGATATGCGGTCAAGGTAATTGGCGATTACGTCCTGGAAAATGGCATCGATTTGCTGGTGATCGGCTTCACGGGACACTCGCGGATTTACGACCATATCTGGGGTGGCACCGCGCACAACCTGACCACCACCGTGCGCTGCAACGTGCTGGTCGTGAAGTAGCCGCGCGGTCTAAATGGAATCGGAACTTCCTTTGGTGGACTATCCTGCGTCTTATGACGCCCGGCGAACGAGGGGCGTTCGTCCCGCGGTGTCGAAACCCGCGCTGAGCCGTAGCGCCCCCGTTGGACAGGCGTGAGCACAGCGCTGGCATAGGATGCATTGGCCGGACTTGTCGCGTCCTCCAGCGATGGCAAATCCAGCCACATCGATGTCCATGGGACAAATGCGGGAGCACGCGCCGCAGTTGTTGCACAACTGGCGATCACTGGTCATCTTGAGCAACGACAACCGGCTGGTTATCCCGAGAATGACCGAGTTGGGGCACAGGTATTTGCAAAATGCCCGTTGATCCTTTAGGGCGAACGCCAGTCCGATGGAGGCCACGTAGTAGATTGCGAAGCTGGCGGCGATTGGCGCCAGGCTTGAGGCGCGCAGCCTCCCGGGAGCGCCGCCTGGATGGTAGTGCGACAAGAAGACAAACAGCGCCGCGCAGCTCGCACTTGCCGTAAGGCCAGCCAAGGGAAGCGAATTCCACCTGCCGCCGAGCCTGCCAGGGCTGCGCCCGATCGGCAACAGTTCGAGGACCATGGAGCGCCAGCAACCCCATCCGCACAGAAAGCGTCCGAAGAAGACAGGGCCCAGAACAGCGGTTACCAAGGTATGACCGACCGCCGCTCCCATCGTGCCCATGAAGAGGAGCATGAAGAAACCTTCAAGATCCAGGTTCGTGGCGCCAAGCACGGAGAATGCCACAAGGCTGAGGCCGCCAGCGAACAATGTCACACGCCGCGCCGCCTGCTTCCGGGCACGAGGAACCACCGCGTAGGCGCCCAGACACGGTCCCATCGATAGTCCCAGCAGGAATAGCGACGTGGCAAGCGCCCTTTGGCCGGCGTGATGCCATAACGCCGCTGCACCCGGCAAGGCGGAGCAGGTGACCACACATGCAAGAACGAGCAGCGCGCGACTTGGCTTTGCGGGTCTCACGTCACTGGCTCCAGCTCACTCCAGTTATGGCAACAGCAGTCAAGAGCTTCGCACGCAGATTGCGCCAGACGCTTGCGAAAGCCGAGTGGACCGGGGTGCCGGTCATCGCACGTTGCGAGCCGGGACGAGCAGCAATAGAAATGTCGCGGCCAGTGTGAGCGCGGCGGCGTAACCGAAACCGGCGGCGAACGATACGCGAGACCACAACAGGCCTACGACGACGCTCGAGAGAAGATCGCCGAATGAGTTGGCGGTGGCCAGCGCGCCGTAGCCCACGGTTCGACACTCGATCGGCAACAGGTCGGCTGCCAGCGCGCGCTGCACTCCGTCCACAATTCCGACATAGACTCCAGCCAGGCTGAACAGCAGCGCGAGCATGGGGAGGCCGGTCGGATTAGTCAGAAACAATAGACACATTGCGCCGAACATAGCGTAGCCCACGCCGAGCAGAGTCTTCTTATTCACGCGATCCCCCAGCGCCCCCGCGGGATATGAGACGGCTGCGTACAGAACATTGTGAAGAATATAGAGGCTGATTCCGTAACGTCCCGCCACGACCGCCCCATACCTCGGAGTTAGCAGAGACACGGCGCGCAGCACCAGCAGCGTGTGGGCGAAATTGCCCAGGCCGAAGACTCCGGCGGCGCACGTGAATCGCCAGAACGCCGGCGGCAATTCGCGCAAAGAAGTGAATAGACGCATCTGTTTCCGTGGCATCCTGGGCGGATACCGGAGCACAAACCACGCAATGAAAACCGTGATAGCGCCAGGGAGAAACGCAATCAGGAAAATGTGCCGGAGAGTAATCAAGCCGACCAGCGATAGCGCAATCGCAGGCCCCAGAATTGCGCCCAGCGTATCCATGGCGCCCTCAAATCCAAAAGCGCGGCCGTGAGCCTCCGGCGGCACGCTCTCCGAGAGAAGCGCGTCGCGAATGGGCCCGCGCGCTCCGCGTCCAGTCCATGCAATCGCGCGGATCGCCAGCATCTGCCACCACGCCGTGACGAACGCGAAGGTGCCCATCATGGCCGTGACCGCATAGCCCGCCACCAGGATCGGCTTGCGCTTCCCCACGCGATCCGAGTAGTACGACATCCAAAGCTTCAACAGGCTCGAAGTGGCGTCGGAAACTCCCTCGATGACGCCGAGAGCCGCAGCGCCGCCGGAAAACATGGCCAGAAAGAGAGGGAGCACGGCGGTTGTCAGCTCGTGGCCCATGTCGGAGAACAAGCTGAGCACACCGATCGCGACCACGTTGCGGGTCAACCAGCGAACAGGAGTGGTCGATTTCATTTGCGTTTGCCGAGTATATCCCGATTCTCTCGCCAGATGCGGCTTCCTGCGCCACGCCGCCAGACGCTATAATCCGGTTTAGACCGTTGGTGATGGAGCCCGCCATCAACCGCCTCGAGCCCGGCTCGGGAATGATAGCTCCTACTTGTGAAGAGCTATGTTTCCGAGCGCCCAAGACCCCCACCCCGAAACAAGCGGCACGGCCGACACACCGGACTTGAGCCAGCTAGCCGCGGGTGTGCCCGGCCGTTCCCCGCTACAGACGGCGCTGGAACTGGCGGCGGATGTGGCGGCACGGTACGAGATTTCGGACCTGCACGGCCTCCTCGCCAGCGCACGGGCGTCGGCCGCACAGGACGAGATCAGCGTCGCCGTGTTGGGAAGATTCAAGGCCGGCAAGAGCAGTTTCCTGAACGATTTTCTTGGGCGCAGCATCCTTCCCATCGGCGTGGTGCCAGTTACCGCCGTCATCACGGAAATTCGCTATGGCGCCCGCGACCAGGCGCGCGTTCATCTTCGCGATGGCCGCGATGCGGAGGTTCCGCTCGACCAGATTGGCTGTTACATCGTGGAGAAGGACAATCCCGAGAACGTCAAGCAAGTCGAGTTGATTACCGTTCAACTGCCGGAGCTGCGGCGATTTCGCGGCTTGCGGTTTGTCGATACGCCCGGTCTCGAGAGCGCGCTGTCGCACAACACGCAAGCTTCCCTGGACTGGCTGCCGAATGGGGGGCTGGCGTTGGTTGCGGTCAGCGTGGACCCGCCACTCTCGCGGCGCGATATCGATCTGCTGAAGAGCCTTTACCAGTACACGCCGAAGGTGGCCATACTGCTCACCAAGGCCGATCTCCTCAGCGAGCAAGAGCTTGCGGAAGTGGTCGAGTTCGTGCGCGCACAGCTCGCCAGGAACTTACCCGGAACGTTGCCGGTCTTTCCATACTCGACGAAGCCCGGCTTTGAGCGCTTCCGCGAGGCGCTCGAAACCGGGCTGGTCGGCGAAACCTTGGAGCGGTTCGCCGAAGAGCGCGAGTCCATCCTCATCCGGAAGGTGGACACGCTCTTGCGCGAATGTGTGGACTATCTGGCGCTGGGCCTCAAGTCGGCTGAAATGGTTCAGTCGGAGCGCCAGGCGCTGCGGCAGCAGGTAATCGGCGAGAAGGAAATCGTCGATGAAGTGAAGTCGGCGGTTCGGCTGATCGTGCAACATGCCGCGGGAGGAACGCGGGCCAGCATCGGCCACCGGTTCGAAGCGCACCAGGGCGGTCTGGAGCGCACGCTGCTCGAAGCTTTCGAAGGCGAGTTTCCGAAATGGACGAAGAGCCTGGGTACAATGCTTTCCTCGTTCGAAGAATGGCTGGCGACCGAGTTGCGCGACGAGCTGGCGGTGCTTTCGGTTGGCGAGCGCAATTCGTTCCTGGCGCCGCTACACAAAGTGCGGCAGCAGGCATTCCGCGCTCTGCAACAGTTTCGAGATCGCTTGTCGGATCGCACCCTTTCGGCGTTCGGCGTGCCGCTGCGAACGACGGAAATCGAAATCGGTGTCGTCGAGCCGAGCACGCCCGATATCAGAATCGGACGCGTGTTCGATCGGAACTGGGAACTGTTGTCGCCCATTCTGCCTGTGTGGACGATCCAGGCCGTGGTGCGCCACCATTTCGCACGTACCATCTCCTATCTGGTTTATCAGAACCTCAGCCGGCTCAGCGCGCAATGGGAAGAGAGCGTCAATGGCGCGCTGCAGGGTATCGAGAAGGAAGCCCGGCGTCGCCTGGATGAACTGATGGGCACGGTCGAGCGGCTGGTGGAGAGCGGCAGCTACGAACGGGCACCGCAACTTCGCGCGGACCTGGACCGGCTCGAGGTGGCGCGGAAATCGCTGACTGCGGAAGCCGCGGATTGATGCGGTGCGTGTTGCTGCTGGTTGGAGGCGCCAGGCAGCCTTGGCTCGAATTCACAATGGCCGAAACCCGACAGTCGGCCAGCGCGGGCGATCGCGCCACGCAAAAGTCAAAATGCCACAAAAAGACGCTATAATGTCTTGTTCGAACTTTCGGTGATGGAGCGCGCCATCGACCGTCTCGATCCTGGCTCGGGAATGGCAGATCCCACGCGTAAGGAGCTGTGATTCGGGGGACGCCAGGTATTTTTCCCGAAGGAGAGGGCGCGGCATATACTCCGGATTCCAGGGAGCGATCCTCGCACATGTCCTACAACTCATCGTTACCGGCGGCCTTGGACCTGGCGGCGGAGGTGGCGGACCGATACGACATTTCGGATGTTTCCGGCCTGCTCGCCAGCGCACAGGCACTGTCGGGAGAGGACGAGATCAGCGTCGCCGTGCTGGGACGATTCAAGGCGGGGAAGAGCAGCTTCCTGAACCATTTTCTGGGGCGCAACTTCCTTCCCGTCGGTGTCGTGCCGGTTACCTCCGTGGTCACGAAGATCCGCTATGGCGAGCACGAAGAGGCGCGAGTACATCACGAGGATGGACGCGATCCCGAAGTTCCGCTCGAAGGGATTGGCCGCTACATTTCCGAAAAAACCAACCCGGAGAACGCCAGGGAAGTCGTCCTGATCACCGTCGAGTTGCCGGAATTGCGGCGATTTCGCAGGTTGCAGTTCGTCGATACGCCGGGTCTCGATAGCGCGCTTTCGCACAACACGCAAACCTCGTTGGACTGGCTGCCGCATGTGGGACTGGCATTGGTAGCGGTCAGCGTGGATCCGCCGCTTTCCCAGCGCGATATCGATCTGCTGAAGAGACTTTACCATTACACGCCGAAGGTGGCCGTGCTGCTCACCAAGGCCGACCTCCTGAGCGACCAGGAACTGGCGGAAGTTGTCGCGTACGTGCGCAAACAGCTAGCCCGGAACTTCCCCGGAACGCCTCAGGTGTTCCCTTATTCGACCAAGCCCGGCTTTGAGCGCTTCCGCGAGGCGCTCGAAGCCGAACTCGCCGGAGGAACCTTGGAGCGCTTCGCGGAAGAGCGGGAGTCCATCCTCGCACGGAAGATGGATACGCTTCTGCGGGAATGCAGGGACTTCCTGGCGCTGAGCCTCAAGTCGGCTGAAATGATCCAGTCGGAGCGCCAGGCGCTGGATCGGCAACTGCTTGGCGAAAAGGAAGCCCTCGACGACGTGAAGTCGGTAATCCGGCTGCTGATTGAAGATGCCTCGGCTGGAATGCGCACTGAGTTCAGCCGTCAACTCGAAACGCACAAGGGCGAACTGGAACGGGCGTTGTCCGAAGCCTTCGAGATCGAGTTTCCGAAATGGACCAAGAGCCTTGGCACCCTGCGTCGCTCGTTCGAAGACTGGCTGGCGAGCGCATTGCGCGACGAGCTTACGGCGCTATCCGTCCGTGAGCGCGAGGCGTTCCTGGAGCCCTGGTACGCAGTCCGGAAACAGACATATCGCGCGCTGCAACAGTTTCGAGACCGCCTGTCGGATAGCACGATGCGCGGGTTCGGCGTGCCGCTGCGAACGACCGAAGTTGAGATTGGCGTCGTCGAGCCGACCAAACCCGATATCAGAGTCGGCCGGGTATTCGCCAGAAACTGGGAAATCTTGTCGCCTATTCTGCCGATGTGGACGATTGAGGCCGTGGTTCGCCGCCACTTCGCCCGCACGATTCCCCAGTTGTTGGAACAGAATCTCAATCTGCTCGGCACGCAGTGGGAAGAGAGCATCAACGCCGCGATGCGGCGCATCGAGAAGGAAGCGAAGCGGCGGTTGGATGAATTGATGGCCACGGTCGAACGGCTGGTGGGGAGCGGCGCCAAGAAACGGACGCCGCAATTACGCGCGGACCTGGAGCGGATCGAGATGGCGCGCAAATCGGCGGTTGCCGCGGCTGCGATTTGATGCGGTACTTATTGGTGCTGGTTGGAGGGGGTACGGGAGCGCTGGCGCGGTACGTGGCGGCATCGGCCATCATGACGCGTTTCGGCGGGAGGTTTCCGCTGGGCACGCTGACCATCAATGTCACCGGTTCGTTCCTGATCGGCTTCCTGATGACCATTCTTACGGAACGGTTCCAACTCGACCCGCAATGGCGGCTCTTGCTGGTGGTTGGGTTCCTGGGCGGGTACACCACGTTTTCGAGTTTCGAATGGGAGACGTTTACCGCGGTGCGGGATGGCGCGCTGTGGGCCGGGATGCTCAACATCGTCTCGAGCGTTGTGTTAGGCTACATAGCCGTCTGGATTGGCGCGATGTTGGCCCGGCGGTAACGGGTGCGAGAGGTGTCGATATGCTCCGAAAGGGCACTGCCAAAAAGGTCACGATCTTCGTCAATGAAGACACGCAGCATCACTTCGATTCCCTGTGCGATTCCATCCTGAGGTTCCTGCTTCGCAAGGGGGTGTGCGGCGCCACCGCCACCCGCGCGATGGCTGGCTTCGGCGCTCATCAGGTGATCCACACAACGAAAATCGAGGTACTCACCGAACACCTGCCGATTCGCATCGAGTTTATCGAATCCGCGGAAAGAGTGGATGAGCTGATGCCCACCCTCTACGACATGGTGACCGACGGCGTCATCGAAGTTCAGGATACCAACGTCGTCAAGGTCGCCAGCCAGGAACGCCCGTCGCCGCCCAAGGGACCGCTCACCGAAATGAAAGGCACCGCGCGGTTGATGCGGATCTATATGGGCGAGTCGGACCAGTGGCTGGGCGAGCCGCTATATGAGGCGATTGTCAAGCGTTTGCGCATGATGGATATTTCCGGTGCCACCGTATACCGGGGCATCCTCGGTTACGGAGTCAAGCGCCACACCCACAAGAGCGGGCGCCTCGGGCTGTCGCACGATCTGCCCGTTCTGATTTCGATCGTGGACACCGGGGAGAAGCTGGCCAAGGCGGTGGACGAGATCGAATCGATGATGCAGGACGGTATCATAGTTCTTTCCGATGTGGATGTGATTCGCCTGGTGCACAGCCGCCCGGCCACGGAGTCCCGACGTGCGAACGATTAAGAAAGCCAAGCTGCTGCGTCTCCATTTCGGCGAAGGCGACCATTACCAAGGGAAGCCGCTGTACGAGGCGATCGTGAATCGCTGCCTGGAATTGAAGATCGCCGGCGCCACCGTCTTGCGCGGCCTGGAAGGGTTCGGCGAGACGGCCG
>CAZFOP010000025.1:0-17524 GCA_964520085.1 uncultured Solibacteraceae bacterium
TTGTGCGGAATGACCTGTGAAAAATGCATGAAAGCGCCGATCAGGAATTTCTATCCTTGGCATAACCGGTAGGTTGCGACTATTGGTCTCGCCCCGATGCCAGCAGCCGGAAACGGTAGCCAATAGCCAGATCGGTGACGATAAACTGCGGATTGGCCGGATCGGGCTCAATCTTTTTGCGTAGATTCTTGATGAATGCGCGGAGAGAATGAACACCCTTAGTTGGATCGGAGGGCCAAAGCCTATGGACGAGTCTCACCGATGGCACGGTTTGATTCACGTGGGCCAACAAGTCGTTAAGAATACAGTATTCGAAACGGGTGAGCCGAACATCCCCAAGGCCTCCCCGGACTACGCGGGCGCTGAGTAGTACGGTCTTGTCGCCCAGTTCGATCGCTCGGAGTGAGGGGCGCCGCTGGCGCCGCATCTGTAGAGACTTGCGCCGCACGGACCTTCGCGATCTGGTGCTCGCAGACCTCAGGGCGCCCGCGAGCGATTCGCTAAGTACTTTCGCTGGATGCACTTCCAGAGTGGCTGGTTCGGCGGCCAATGAGTCCAACAGGATCAGGCAACAGTCGTCGATGCCGATGGGCACCTTGCCCAGGTCGAGCGGCGCATCAATGACCTCATATCGCTCGCGCGACAGTACCGACTTGAGGGTCGAGCAGTCGCAGTTCTGTCGATGAATGACCAGTACCTTACCAGAACCCATCACGCGCCCTCCAGACTACCCGGTCACTGACTCAGGCACTCACACGGTGCAACCCCATCACTGGGGGACAAATGCGCCTCCGCCTTTCCGCAGAGCCAGGTACAAGCAAGCTAAAACCGTTTCTGCACTACATAACGGCTATTGACCCGCTAGTAATTAGTGTCGTGATAAAACGTAAAAAAGTCATAAAGCACGCCGTGTTATGTGGCAACGCGGTCGCTTTTATGCCTTATTCACAACTCTTGGCGCATGCTTGTTAAGAGAGTAGCAAGGAGGGCATGTGACGAACGTAGAAGTGATAAGCTTCAGGCTGGCGCTACTAGGAATCGCTATTTCGTTCTGTGCCGCTAGCTGTCTATTCGCCCAGCCGCTCTCGCTTACGGTGCGTGCCCCCAAAAGCCCCGAAGGCGCAGTGGCGGAGACGCCGACACACATTATTCGCGCAGACGTGAACATGGTGCTTGTTCCGACCGTGGTAATGGATCGCAAGGGCGCCACAGTGAATGGCCTCACCCGCAATAACTTCACCGTGTTGGAGGACAGGGTCCCGCAAGCGATTGTCTCTTTGAGCAACCAAGATGTTCCCTGCTCCATCGGCATCGTTCTCGATCTTAGCGGAAGCATGCGGACGAAGCTGCGGGCCGCCACAGACGCCGTGAGCGCGTTCCTCCAAACCGCGAATCCGGACGACGAGGTCTTCCTGCTCACTGTCGGCTCCCGCCCGCATAGCCTGTCGGATTTCACGGCCGACTTCGGGACGCTGCAAAACCGCCTTGTCGGTGCTAGTGCCGACGGAGATACCGCTTTGATCGATACCGTCTACATGGGTCTCAGCCGGTTACGCTCCGCGCGGAACGGCAGGGGCGCGTTGCTGGTCGTTTCCGATGGCATGGACAATAACAGCCGATATTCCAAGCCGGAGTTGCTGCGGGTCGTCGAGGAGTCCGACGTTCAGATCTATACGATCGGCATCGCGGATGCCCCGGCTTGGAAGAAGGCCATCGAACTGACCGAGCAGTCGAGGGGCCTGGCTCTCCTCAGCGATATCGCGGACCGGAGCGGCGGCATGAGTTTCAAAGCCGTCAATTCCGACGACGTCCAGCCGGCCGCACTCAAGATTAGCCGCGCAATCCGAAACGAGTATGTAATCGCGTATAGTCAGACCGGCGTCAGTAATCCTGGCAAGTGGCGCAGTGTTCAGGTGAAGGTGAATCCGCCACAGTTTCGGGCTTACGCGCGTACGGGTTACTACGCGGAGTGAGCGCGCGACCTCATTATGAGTTCGAAGGCGCGCGAAAGCGGTACCCGAGCCATGGCTCGGTAAGTAGGTATTGCGGCTGCGCCGGGTCGTCTTCGATTTTCTTTCTGAGTAACCGGATATAGGCGCGAAGATACTCAAGTTCTTGACCGTATTCCGGCCCCCAAACAGCCCGCAGCAGGCGGGCGTGTTCGATGGCGATGTCCGGGTGCTGCATGAAGTAGCGGAGAAGCTCGAATTCGGTCGGCGACAAGCGAACGTCTTCTCCCGCTCTGCGCAGCGTTCGGCGCTCCGTATCGAGCTCGAGCTTACCGGCCCGGAGCACAGGTGCGCCCTGCGCCGTTGCCACTCGGATGCGACGAAGCACAGCCTGCAGACGCGCGATCAATTCCCGCACCTGGAAGGGCTTCGTCACATAATCGTCGGCGCCGGCCTCGAGCGCCTCGATCTTATCGTCCTCCGTGTCGCGAATCGTGATCATGACGATTCCGGCGTTGGGGACCAAAGCGCGGATGCGCCGGCAGGCTTCCACGCCGCCCATACCGGGCATGTTGCTATCGAGCAGGACCAAGGCTACGGGCCGCCGAGCGACCAGTGCGACGGCCTCCTCGCCGTTTCGGGCCTCTTCTATCGCGAAACCGCTGGCGCTCAGGGTAGTACGGAGCGCACGCCGCATAGCCGGCTCATCGTCCACCAGAAGGACTCTAACAGGTTTGGAGTTCATGCAGCGTTTCGCTCTTGACTGTTGGCAGCCGCATATAGAACGTTACGTCCCCGTTGTTTGGCGTTTGACGATCGAGATCCAAACTCCCCCCGTGCGCCATTACGATTCTGCGGGCAAAGTATAGTCCCAACCCCGTTCCAGCCGCCATGCTTCCGACGGCTGATCCACGATAAAACCGCTCGAAGACATGCTCCCTCTCTTCGTCCGGTATCGGAACCCCTTCATTGGTTACCCGAATGCTGGCGAAGCCTTCGTCGAATTCGAGCCTCACGCTCACGACACTGTCCGAGTTGGAGTATTTCACGGCGTTATCCAGCAACTGCGTGAGAGCCAGGCTAAGGAGTTCGCGGTCGGCCAACATTTCCACGCGCTCGCTGCCCAGATCCAGCGCGACTAGCCGTTGTTGGGCGGCTTGCCGCCACAATTGATTGGTGGTGCGAACGATTAGTGCTGTAAGATCCGTGCGCTCCAACCGCGGCTTGACTTCTGCCCGGTCCAGTCGCGCCATGCGTAGCAGCCGGGTGGCAAGGTGGCTCAATCGGGAGGCCTCGCTCTCAACGATTTCCGCCATATCGATCTGCTCTGGTCTCAGAGTACCTGCCTGGCGCAAGCCTTCTATGGCCGTGATAATAGTCGCTAGGGGTGTCTTGAACTCGTGGGCGAATGCGTCCAGCAGCGCCGACCTCAGGGTCTCGGCCTGCGTTTCGGCTGCGGCCTCGCTTGCCGCTCGATAGGAGCGCGCTCTGTCCAGTGTTCCCGCGGTCAGCGTTGCCATGGAGCCGACGGTCGATTCGGCGTCGTTGAGTCCTTCGAATCCCACCGCCCCAGTGAGTTTTCCGGCCACCCGCAGGCAGCGAACATACACCTTCGAGTGCAGATCGGCGTAGTCCCGACCTTCCAGGAACGCGTGCCGTGTGCGTTCCGCTAATCCGTATTCCGAGTTTCCGTCCAACTGCGCCTTCGCGTCGTTGGCATCGTAAAGACACGCGGCATGCAGCCCGAATATCTGGCGCAAGATTCGCAAGCACCTCTCCCCGGCCGCCGCTTCAGGCTCCAAAGACAGCAGTTGGCAGGCGGCCTCATAAAGCAGCGCCAGCGCCTGGCGTTTGCTCTCTGAATTGCGGGCCGCGGTGCGTGCCTGCGCCGCGAATCGCGTTATGACCAGGCTCGTCAGCAGGTAAGTGGCCAGTGCCATGCTGTCCACAGGTCGGTTGATGTCCCAGGCCAGAATGGGAGGAATGAAGAAATAGTCCAGAGTAGCAACCGCGATGACCGAAACAACGACGGATGCGGCGAATTCGGCTACCGGAGATTGCAGTACCACGAGGAGCAGATACAGGAATGCCGGTATGGCAAAGTCGGGATGCAGGGGAAAGCAAATGGCAGTTATGGCTGCCACGCCGAGCGCACCCAGCGCTACGTGGCCTGCCATCCGCCAAAGCCGGCCCAACCAGCGTCGCTTCCTCGTCGCTCTCGGTGCCATCGTTTTGCAATCCGCCCAAGCCCTCAGGTTTGGATCCGGATCGACTGGGCCGGTGGCCGACGAAGACGAACGGGGAGCTTCGACGTTACCTATGAATGTAGAGCGAACCCCATGAAAAAGTCATAAAGGTCATGAAGAAATCGGAAAACCCTGCAATCACTCGGCGTCGGATAGGGGCGGCTCTGCATCGGCCGGGTTGCGGAAACGGTAACCCACCCAGGGTTCGGTGAGAATGTATTCCGGCTGCGACGGGTCGTCTTCGATCTTCTTGCGGAGCATTCTCACATACGACCTGAGATACTCCAGTTCGCCACCGAACTCAGGTCCCCATACGCTCTGCAATAGCCGGGAATGAGTGATCAACGCTCCCTGATGTTTGATCAGATACGACAGCAGTTCATACTCTTTAGGCGAGAGATGAATCTCGGCGCCAGCCTTAGTCACCACGTGCCGCTCCGAATCCAGCTCCAGAGCCCCGGCTCGAAAGACCGTTCCGGGAGCGTTGTCGGACGTATGCAGCCTGCGCCTCACCGCGCGCAGGCGCGCGATCAGTTCCCGCAGCCGGTACGGCTTGGTCACAAAATCGTCGGCTCCTGCTTCGAGGGCCCGGACTTTGTCTTCTTCGGCATCCCGCACGGTCATCATCAGGATGCCAATGCGCGGCGAGAGACTCCTGACTTTGCGACAGGTTTCGATGCCGCCCATTCCCGGCATATTGATATCCAGTAACACGATGTCGCCGGCCCTGTCGCGCAACATGATGAGCGCTTCCTCCCCGTTTCGCGCTTCCGAGACATCGAATCCGCTGGCGGCAAGCGATGTCCGGAGCGCTCGCCGGAATGCGGGATCGTCGTCGACAATCAGTACTGCGCAGTTCTCACTAGGCAACAGGAGCCTCACGATTCGAAATCGGCATAGTCAGACGGAAGGCCACCCCGCCCCGAGTGGTATCCACCAGGGTCAAGTCCCCTCCATGGGCCAACGCAATCTTGCGCGCGACGTACAACCCGAGGCCCGAGCCCGCGACAGTTCGCTCCGCATCCTTACCCCGGTAAAACCGGTCAAAGACCCGGCTCCGCTCGTTCGGCGGGATGGGGTCGCCGTCATTCCAGACGTCGAGCGCGGCGGCGTTCTCGACGGCGGAGACCTCGACCAGGACTCTCGCATCCGGCCGCGAGTATTTGCAAGCGTTCTCCAGGAGCTGGCTGATCGCGAGGCTCATCAGTTCGGGATCCACCCGCACTTCGCCCGTTTGGCCGTCCTTGCGGAACGAGATCTCGCGGTCGGGCCAAAGATTCGCATACCGGCGGGCCGCTCCCTGAGCGAGCTCGGCTGCGTCGGCCGGCTCCAGTCGTGGCTTGACCTCTTCCCTATCCAAGCGCGCCAGCCGAAGCAGCCGCGAGGTCAGTTCACCTAGGCGCGCGGCTTCCGACTCGATCATCGCGGCCAGCTCCGCTTGGTCCGTCGACATCGGTCCGGTCGCGTGCAGGCCGCCCGCCGCGGTCACGATGGTGGCCAGCGGAGTCTTGAATTCGTGAGCCAACGCGTCGAGGATCGCGGAGCGCAGTGTTTCGGCGCGCGCATTGGCGGCAGCGGTCGCGGCCGAGCGAAAGGTACGCGACCTCTCCAACGCGGATGCCGCCAGGCCAGCCAACGCCGGCGCCAACAGCTCCGGGTTGCGCAATCCCTCGAAGCCAATCGCGCCCAGAACCGTGTCCCGCTCCCGCAGGCAGTACACTACAATCCCGAGTTCCTGATAGGCGGCGTTGCGGCCCGAGATGAATCCATCGCGGGTCTTGGTTGCCAGATCGCCGCGGGAGGTTCCGAGTTCGTGCAGTTCCATCGCCGCCTGGTCGAATAGGCAGACCGCATCCAGTTCGAAGTGCGACCGGAAGGGCCGCAGCAAGGCCGGTCCCAGGGTGGCGGACGGCGCCTGGGCAAATAGCTCCCCGCCGACCCGGTAGAGCTTCTCCATATTCTCCCGCTGACGTTTCGATTCCCGCGCTTCCGACCGGCTGCGGGACTGAATTCTGGTAACCACCATCGAGACGATCAGCAGACAAACCAAAGTGACCACATCCAGGCCATGCGCCACCGTGAAGGTGAAGAGCGGGTCGATGAAAAACCAGTCCAGACTCGCGGTGGCCAGCAGGCAGACGATGGCGGCCTCCCAGAAGCCGCAATCCAGGGATTGCAGAACAACCGCTATCAAGAACAATAAGGCCGTGGACGCCGAGTTGAGGTGTATTCGAAAACAAACCGCCGTTAGGGCGGCGATCAATGCAGCGCCGCGCACCAGGACCAGGGCACGGCGCAATGCATGGCTGGGCGACATTCGATACCGGTTTGGCTTCAGCTCTATTGTACTTCCGCCGGCGAAACCCGTTCGCAGACGTTTCGAATGCAGAGGCTCGACGTGACTGGCTGAAACCGCTACGCTGCTCACCGTCCAAAAAGAGTCGATGCCCCACGCGAGTATTCAAACCACGATGACCATCTACGGAAAGGCTATGACGGACAGTAAGCGTCGGACCCACAGCAAAGTTGTGGAGTCCGATCCGTCCTTCGGCGCTGGTATTGAAGTCATCTCGATTGACCAGGTTCCTGCGCGAGTGTATTCGCCGGAAAAGACCATCGCCGACCGCCTCAAATACCAAGACAAGATCTGGCTCGACGTTGCCATCGAAGCTCTGCGAACCTGTCGTGAACGGATGCGGAAGCCGGACTTCCGGGCTCTATCCAGGTTTGCGCAGATTAATCGCGTCGGCAAGGTAATGCGTCCGTACATAGAGGCGATACTGTGAGCAGCCGCGATCTCGGTGCGCCCGTTCGGCAACGCATTCGCAACCACGCCCGCTTGCGAGGCCGGCCATTTCAAGAACTTCTCAAATACTTCGCCATGGAGCGCTTCCTTTGTTGCCTTGCGAGGTCGCCATTCTCGGATCGTTTCATTCTGAAAGGCCGGTGGCACGCAACAGATCGTCGATTTCTCTGGGCGCAAAACCGGTCAGCGACAAATTGAACTCTGCTTCGTTCAGCTCCTGCAACTCGAGGGCAAGCAGTTTTTCGTCAAAGTCGGCCCAAGTCGCGGATCGATTCAGCAGGAGCCGGAAGGCTTTCACCTGCGCCTCGGACCATTCATCGCAGAGAATCGCCGGGATTCCGGGTGTATAGAACGAACCTGTTGGTCGACCGGATTTCGATGACCAGTGGCTGCGCTGACTTCACCATTCGGATGCCTCCCCACACGCGCTGCTAACGGGAGCGTGTACTCAGTTTGTCAGGGAATCTTTCGGAAGCTACGCCCGCGGCACCGGCGTGTCGAACACTGAATGTTTATGGCTTGGCCTCTTTTGTTTCCGATTGTGAGTGCTCCCCTTGTCCGAGATTAGCGAACGAAGCGGCCCCATAGGGAATCTCTTGATCCAGCCGGGGATCGGGGATGGCCGTCAATTGGGGTAGTATCCCAGGCGTGCGCGGATCTTGTGGCCACGGGGCGAGCGCATCTTGACCTCAATGGGCCGCCACGTGCGGTCTTCCGTCGCAGGAGGTTGAAAGGCCAAAAGGTACCCATGCATCAAATCCTCGGTAATGCTCTCAAAAACCTTCTCAATCTCAGTGGGGGAGTGAATCGTGAAAGCCACTCCGCCCGTGGCCTGTGACAGATTCGTCAGTTGTTTGAGAAGGTCGGGCGATTCGAGGGCGTCTCCTTGAGCGATGGTGTAAACGGGGACGCCCAAGGTTTTGGCTCGCCGCAGGGCGGTTTCGCTGGTGACCGCGCTCAGGTTGTCGGCGCCGTCGGTAAAGACTACGATAACTTTCTTGCCGGCGCGCCCGGCCACCTCGCGGCTTACTTGCGTCAGGGCATCGTAGAGCGCGGTCTTGCCGAACGCCCGGGTTCGCAGCACGGCGCGCGCGGCCGCATTCTTGTCGGTGGTGAACGGCTGCAGCGCGGTAACGGAGTCGCTGAAACTATAAATGGCCACCGAATCGATAGGCCGCAACTCGCCGAGGAGTTTCAACGCAGTGGCCTTCAAAGCGGGCAGAGCTGCCTGCATGCTGGCCGTGGTATCCAGCAGCAGCGCACAGGAAACGGCGGAGACGCGGTTCTCGAAGGCCGCCACGGGCAACTCCTTTCCATTGTCTAAGACGGCGAACTGGTCGGGCCCCAGGTCATCGACATGCCGGCCGCGTTTGTCGGTCACGGTGGCGTAGACCTCCACGAGGCGTGCATTGGTCCGGAAGACCGTTTCCGCATCCCTTGCGAGGACGGTCGTCTCGCTATCCTCGGAGCGGGCGAAAGGGCTGCCGCCGGAACCAGGTGATTCGCCCGCACTGCGTAGGGAAATTTCGGCTGGCTCGGGCGCGCGAGCAAGCAACTGCGCCCGCTCACGGAAGTGCATAAAGCCGCCGACAAAGTAGGATCCGGGCGCCGTGCTGTCGAGAACCAGGTTCGACGCGAGGAAGAGGTTCGAACCGGGGAAGAGGAGCGAGCCATCGGAGGGCCGCACGAACTGGTGTTTCAAGATCAGGCGCGGGTCTTCGGAAACCACCAGGTAATCGGGTCCGAGCAAAGCCGCGTACACCAGCCCACTCAGGGCGGCTAGCGCCGTGGCGGGATCTGCCGTGCCCTGCAATGCAGCGATACGCGGCGTCCGCTGCAACGCTCTCACCCGGTCGAAGGCCAACCGGCGAGCGCCACTCAGGCGTAACATGTCGGCCACGGCATTCTCGACATCGGGGTCTCCGCCTACCATCTCGCGAAGAACGTTCCGGGCGCGTGCCGGGTAGTCCGCCGCCAGAAGCGCCTCCGAGGCCTGCCGGAACGACCGGGCTCCCGCGGCAGGGTCCAGCGATCCGGCCTGGGTGGCCAGCACGGCCAACTCCACCAGCGAGTGCCATATTCCCAGCATCTGGTTCCGGACTGTCGGCGGGGACTTGGCCGCCACTCCGGTGAACTCCGCCAGCGCATGGAACTCGGCCTTTCCCAAACCCGGCAGTTCCTCGAAATACGGGCACAGGAACTTCCACTCGGAATAACGGCTCGCCAGGAGGGAGGCGGACTCTTCGTCGAGTGGGACCCCGCGCCGCTCCTCGATCCGCGCCATAGGGACAAGCGCCTCAAGCGAACTCAGCCCGAGGAGAATGTCGTCGTCGGGTGCTGGCGAAACAGTCCAAGCGCGCCGGCCGCCCGGAAAACGGACGTGGCCGGCCGGATCGAGCGGCAAGTCTTGAAGAACATCGGCCCGCCAAACGCCGACTTTTCGCACTTGCCCCCGCCGCACCTCGCCGGAGTCCCGGTACCAGGAGTAGAATCTTGTGGCGCGCTGCGAGTCAGTTGTGAAGAATCGTTGGTGGGCGGCGTCTACGCGCGACAGCTCGTAGTAGAACGATGCCAGATTACCGCGGTCCTTCTCGATTAGCGCCCGGAAGAAAGCCGGCGGCGCGTGGGGACTGGCTCCAACCAGCTTTGTCCAGGTAGGCTCAGCCTCCGGACCCCCCGGCACTACCACGGCCCCATTAGAAATGGCGAAAGCTTCTGCGTAAGGCCACAGCACGTCCGCGTACCGCGTGACCGCGGCTCGTAACCCGACACCGGCCACCACGGCGGAAGCAGCGTCGGCGCCCATCGCGCTCAAGCCGGCATAGGCTTTGGCAAAATGCCAGTCCAGTGTGAAGACTTCCGCCAGACCGCCAGGTAAACCCGGTTGCCCCTGAAGCAGCACGCCCCAGGCCGCGCCGCCCAGAAGGCGGGCATTTTCGGACCGCACGTCGAATCGGAAAACGCGCCCCGCTTCGAGATCCTGCTTCATGGCGATTTCGTCGATTCCCAGCGCCGATGGAATGCTCTGCCGGTAACCGTCTGCCTCCTGGTCGCCCGGCTCGACTATGCTCCCGCCTTCGTGTGGGACGACTTGCCAGCCCAGTAGCTGCAAGACCCGTGCGGTGCGCTGGCGCCCCGCATCGTCGGCCAGTGAGAGAACCACCGTCGACGTATCACCACTGTGGTTGCCAAGTCCGGCAAGCTCCACAACCGAGGTCATGAATGCCTGCAGCCTGGGGTAAAACCCCGGAATTCGCTTTTCGTCGTCGGGAGCCGCCTGTACCGCAATGGCCTGGCAGAACTCCTCGAGGAAGTTGGAATAGTTGGTAGTCCCGTCCAGGCCCGCCAATGCGGACAGAGCCTTGATGCCGCCGGGAATCCAAATTTCGCCCGCCGGCGCAAGTTGCGTATCCGCCACATCGAGGGCCGCCGCAATCTGTGTGGCTACGTCCGTGGCGGGGGACTTGCCGAGGTTGTCGATGCGCGTCCGAACGGCCTGCGCATCCGACGCCTTCGGCGAGAGCTCGAGATACTTCTTCATGTGCTCGGCTGCCGCAGGGTAATCGTGGCGCGCCTCGTAAATCAGCCCGAGGATGTACTCACCGCGTGGCAGTTCGTGCCTGGTGTCGCGGCGAACCTGCTCCGTGGCGCTGTCGAGCGCCTGGTCGAGTTCGTTAAGGTGGAAGTGAATCACGGCCTGGTCGAGGTATGCGTCCGGGAAACGCCGACCACCGTCGGCCTGGGTTAAAGTGGCAGCCGTTGTCGCCGCTGTTTTCCAGTCCTTGAGATCCATCTCGGTGCGCATCAAGCGGAATCGGAGGGAGGGCGACTTGGGATCGAGCTTGATCGCATGCTCCAGCGCGTCGCGCGCCTCGTCTGACTTGTGCTGATTGTGATACGCCAACGCCAGCGCGCTCCAGCCAAGCCCGAACTGTGGGGCAGCGTCCACTGCTGCGCGCAGGTGGGTCTCAGCCTCGTCCCACTTTGTGGAACGCAGTGCGGTCATGCCGCCAAGCCACTCTTTTTGCGCGGCTTTCGGCACCGTCACAGCTTCGGTAATCTCCAAACCCTCGCTAGCCGAAGGACGCGTCAGGATGATATCGGGCAGTTGTGGGTTCTGGGTCACCTTGTGATCCGAGAGATCGATGGTGGATGACACCAGCCCGGAGCTGGCCGCCCGCAGAATGCAGCCGGATACGCCAAAGCCGGAGCCCTCGGCGAATGCCAACGCTTCGTAGCCGCTCTGACTCTTAATCGACATGGTCCCCGCGCTCAGCGGTCCCAAGGGCTGCGATATCGTTATCATCGTGCCCATCACTGACGGTTCCGTAACAGTCGTCCCGGTGGCTCCTTGCTGCATAAAAGCCGTGGACGCGTTCATGGAGTTAGCGCCAATTTCGAACGCCGACCCTTCGTAGTGCCAAAGGAAGTCGCCCTTCTTACCGGTGATGGTAACGACGAGTGTGCGCTTGCCAGGACAGTAGTACTCGATGCCGACGGGCTTCGGCGGTGGCGATCCGTCCGTCATCACCACCCTTCCACGGAACAAGAGCGACGCGGCTTCCACTGGCTCGAACGAGACGAGCAAGGCCGCAAGCAACCCCAGGATCGTAGCGGAATAGCGCATCAAGGTGTAGCAACTGACCACATCGCACGCTCCCAGATAGGAGCGGGCATGCCTGACTTCCTCAATCAACCGGAATTTCCAATTTGGACTTCCAGGCGCCTTTAAGTATAGACCCAATCAGACGGCGACATTCCTCTGAAGCTCCGCGCGCCCCGGGGGACCGGCCAGATAGCCGCGAAACGGGCAAGCCATGCACTCGTCGAACTGTGTGGCTGATTTGAGGATCGCCGGTGGGAGACTCTATGCGAGTGACACAGCCTGCGATCTTCAGTTGACGCGAACACAGGCTGCAGAACTGTGCGGGCTTTCTCCGCGATTGATTCGCGTCTGTCCGAGTGCCTCTCGATCGAGGGTTTGTGGGCGAGGTGTGTTCGTCATGCTGGCGCGCGCTTTCCTGCTGCGGCTCGGGGGCGCGGTGACCCATCGTGGGTCCAGTAGGTCTCCGTATCGGGTGAAAGCACGCAGCGGGTTGGGGCCAGGCGCTCATTCGCCTCCGCGCTAGGTGCGGCGACCGCGGCCGCTGGCTTTTAATCTCAACGAGTTTGCGCCTGCACACCGACGAACTCTTCAGTGGTTGTAATGTTGCAATTCAGTTAATTAGTATTGCAATCGAGTTAATAGGGGAGTGTAATATGGCTGTGCGGATCCTCGCGACGATCGTCGTGATGCTTTGCGGCATAGCAGCTTGGCGTCTTGGGGGCGCTTGGTGGAAGTGCAGGGGCCGCCGGGTAGTAACCTGCCCGGAAAATCGGAAACCCGCCGGGGTAAAGGTGGATTTGCGTTACGCCATGGCCACGGCGCTGGCAAGGCCGCCGGAAATCCGCCTGCAGTCCTGTTCCCGTTGGCCGGAAAAGGCCGGCTGCGGCCAGGAATGCTTGAGCGAGATTGCGGCGTCGCCGGAAGGCTGCCTGGTCCACCACATCCTGGTGCAGTGGTACGCGGGCAAGGTTTGCCGTTCCTGTGGACTCCCGATCGGCGAGATTTCGCTGGCTGGCGCCAAGCCCGCCGTGCTTCGCGCCGATGGAAGAAGCGTGGAGTGGAGCGAGATCCCGGCGGAGAAGTTACAGGAGATGCTGTTGGAGTCGCGCCCGATTTGCTTCGCCTGTCACACGGCGAGAAAGATGTTGAGCGAGCATCGGGAAATGATTTCCGGCCTGCCGGAAGCCCCTGGCCGCAGTACCCCGTAGCCGGAGCCGTTAAAGGAAGGGAGAGTCGAGCCTTGTTTGCCGATGAAGCCACGAAGCTGCTGCGGCGGGTTTCGGTCCTGCCCGTGCTTCTGGCAAGCGCCGCGACGTTGTATGCGCAATCGATGCCGGCGACGACTCTTTACACGGAGTTTCAACAGCCACCGCCGGCTGCGGTAATGGATTCGATTCGCGTCGAATCGGAAGCCATCATGGGCCGCCTGGGAATCGGCCTGGAGTGGCGCTCGCTGGCCGCAGCGCGCGGCAACGAAGTCTCGGCTCAACTGGCGGTGATCCACTTCCAGGGCAGGTGCGACGTAGGCGGCCTCGCGCCCCAACGGGTGCAGCCAGGTGCACTGGGGTGGACCCACGAGAGCGACGGCGTCATCCTGCCGTTCGGTGCGGTCGATTGTGACGGCATCCGCACGTTTCTACAGGTTGATTTGCTGGCTGTGCCGGTTGGCGATCGGGAGCGTGTTTTCGGCCGCGCCGTGGGCAGGGTGCTGGCGCACGAACTGTATCACATCCTCACCCGGAGTTCGCACCACAGTCCGGAGGGCGTCGGCAAAGCGTCGTATGCGGTGCGCGATTTGCTGGCCGGGCGTTTTGTGTTCGACGCGGGCGAATCGGCCGAGCTGCGTAGCGGCCAGCTTCGCGTCGCGGCCGCCGAGCCATCGCGCTGAGGAGACGTAAAACAGTGCGCCCGCCAGCGGGCGCCGGCAGGCTGCGGCCTGCCCCACTATCCGCCGAGCCGCGTTTCCGCCGCGGGCACTTCCGCATCGGTGGCCTGTTGCGCCGCAATCAACTGGCGCGCCGGCCCGCGGATGCGCGACAGTTGGGTCCAATACACAAACGCCGCGGTCATGCAGAGGATGCCGCTGCCGGTGACGGTCCAAGGCGCGCCGACATGGCCGGCCGCGACGCCAGCCAGCAAGGAGCCGAACGGCGCCATCCCCATGAACACCATCGAATAGACCGACATCACCCGCCCGCGCAGCTCGTCGGGCACCATGCTCTGCAACAGCGTGTTCGACGAGGCCATCTCAATCATCATGCTGAATCCCGCCGGCAGGAGGATGCAGGCGGACAGCCAGAAGACTCGCGACCAGGCAAATCCGATCAACGTGGCGCCGAACGCGAATGACGCCACCGGCAGCCAGCGGTTCAGCCCTTTCAATTCGGTGCGGCTGGCCAGCCGCAGCGCTCCCATCAACGCCCCCACTCCGGCGCAGCCCATGAGCCAGCCCAGTGTGCGCGGGCCACCATGCAGAATACGGTCGGCGAAGATCGGCATCAGCACCGTGTAGGGCATCCCGGTGAGGCTCACCACGCCCAGCAGCATCAGGAGCGCGCGCACCGGCAGGTTGCGGATCACGAAGCGAAATCCCTCCACCACATCCGCCAGCGGCGATGCGCCGGTCGCGATGCGCTCACGCTCCTCGACGTTCATCAACAATAGGCCGGTGATGACCGCGATATAACTCACCGCGTTGGCGAAGAAGCACCAGCCTTCGCCGATGGCCGCCACCAGGATTCCCGCGATCGCCGGGCCGATCACGCGGGACGCGTTGAACATCGAGGAATTGAGTGCGATGGCGTTCATCAGGTCGGCCTTGCCCACCATCTCCACCTGAAACGACTGGCGCGCCGGGATGTCGAACGCGTTCACCGCACCCAACAGTGACGCCAGCACGAATACATGCCAGACATGTACCGTTTTGGTGAGCGTGAGGCCGGCGAGCGCGAAAGCCAACAGCATGGAACTGCATTGCGTGGCGATTACGATACGCCGCCGGCTCAGGCGGTCGGCCACGATTCCTCCCAGTGGTGCCAGGAAAAAGATCGGAACCTGGCCGGAAAAGCTCACCGCGCCCAGCATCACCGAGGAGCCCGTGATGCGGTACACCAGCCACGCCTGCGCAATGTTCTGCATCCAGGTGCCGATGAGGGAAATCAGTTGCCCGCCGAAAAAGAGTTGAAAATTCCGGTACCCAAGGGCGCGTAGCGTCGCCGGGAGTTTCATCCAGCTTTTATTGTAATGTGCGAACTCGGAGCGGCCTGCTGGGATGGCTGACGTTTTAAGCCATAGCGATCAGGTAGATCCGGTGAAACACCAGATCCACTTGCCCGTCCGCGCCGGCTTGTGCCCGGAATGCCTCGGCAAGCACGCGCCGGAATGATTGCACATAGCCTGCCGGCACCTCGCCTCCATAGCAGTTCGCGTTCAGATATCCCGCGGCTGCGCCCGATTCGAATACCTTGAGCATCTGGTCCGGAGTGTACCGTGCGCTGGTCGCCTCGATTCGAGCAAACGGGACGACGAAGCCGGCGTGGCGAAAGACATTCGCGTAGGCATCGCTGGTCTCAAGGAAGAACCAGGGACTGCGAAATTGCGCGAACGTCGCAGCGGTGTCGGGATGACATGCAACTGCGTCAATTCCCTTCAAGAAGTTGGGGCAGTAGTCATGCCGAGCAGGCGCTTGTACTCCGATGCGGCCGCCGGGCCGCAATGCCCGCTTGCAGGCGGTTAGGGCGAGATCCGGGTCGGAAAACCACTGACGTGCCGAGTTGCAGAAGATACAATCGAATTCCTGGCACGCCTGCAGACCCTCGGCAGCCGCGATCTCGAAACCGACCCGATCGGAACCATAGTTCGACCGCGCCTCGGCAACCATTCCCGGCGCAGGATCAATGCCGGCCACGCGACCCGACGTGATCTCCGAGATTCGTTCCGTGAGGTGTCCGGTGCCGCATCCAAGGTCCAATACGTCTTCCCGCGGGCCGACCTGCAGCAGCGAGATCAGAACCTCGGCCGCCGCCCTTTGCACCATCGAGTCCCGCTCATAGCGTCGGGCAATTTCTGTGAAATCAAAATTATTCATCTCAAAAGCGTTGTACTGGACTCAGGCGCCCGTTGCGGAGCCGAACGCCTGCTCGTATGTCCGCCGGCAGAAGGCGTCGGTCATGCCCGCGATGTAGTCGCAGACTACGCGGTGGGGCGGATCGGTCTCGGCCAGGCGGGCGTAGGGATCGGGCAGCAGGCGCGGATCGTCGACGAAGTAGCCGAACAATTCCGCTATCAGCGAGACGGAGTGCCGCCGGTCCTCGGCCAGCGCCGGCGAGGCGTACACCCTGGAGAGGAGAAACTGTTTGAGATCGCGGCTGGCGGCAGCGGTTCCTTCGGTGAACGCCGCCACGCGATAGGGCAGGCTGCGAACCTCCTCCGCGTCGGCCACCCCGGCGCGCTCGGCGTTAGCCGCGGTGCCTTCCACCAGGCCGGAGACCAGGGCGTCAATCAACTGGCGCAACGCTTCGTGGAACCGCTCGCGCGCGCTGGCGCCGGGAAACTGGGTCTCCACCGTTTCGAGAATCCCGCCATATTGGGGCACGGCTTCGGCGATCTCGGCGGCAGTGAAGATGCCGGCCGAAAACGCGTCGTCGAGATCGGCGGCGTTGTAAGCGATTTCGTCGGCCAGGTCGATCAATTGGGCTTCCAGCAGGGGCCGCAATCCGGGCAGGTAGGCGTCCAACTCGGGCTGCTCGCCAGGACCGAAATCGTGCGAGTGCTTGACCATTCCCTCGCGCACTTCAAACGTCAGGTTGAGCCCTGGAAATCGGGCATAGCGCTGCTCGAAGCTCTCCACGATACGCAGCGCGTGCAGATTGTGGTCGAAGCCGTCGCCATAGCGTTTCATCTGGCGGTTGAGTTCGTCCTCTCCGGCGTGGGCGAATGGCGGATGTCCGATGTCGTGCGCTAGCGCCAGCGCCTCGGTCAGGTCTTCATCCAGCCCGAGCACGCGGGCCGCCGTGCGCGCGATCTGGGACACTTCGATCGTGTGCGTCAGCCGATTGCGAAAATGATCGGAGATGCCTGGCGCGAATACCTGCATCTTGGCTTCCAGGCGGCGGAACGCGCGCGAGTGGACAACCCGGTCGCGGTCGCGCTGGAATGGGTTGCGATACGGGTGCGCCGGTTCGGGATATCGCCGGCCCCGGCTTTGGCTGGCCGGGAACCGCAGACGCGCCAGCATAGCGGTGTCGCTTACTGCGGCGGCAGTTGGCCGTACAACATCAGCGCCAATCGTCCCGCCGGACCGTTGGCGGTCTTTAGCGGATCCAGCAGTTTGCGCGCCTCGGCCGGCCGCTTGATGATCAGGTAGCGAGCCAGCGTAATGGTCGCCTGGTCCTTCGATACCAGCGTGGTGGGGTTCTGGATCAGATCGCGCAGGATGGCTTCGCCTTGCGCGTCGCGGCCATCGGCAAAGTAAATCTGCGCAAGCGAAAGCTTGGCCAACGAAGCGAAACTGGCATCGCCGTGCTGCACTACATCCTGGAAGCGCTTCTCCGCCTCGGCCATCTTCGACTCGTCGGCCTCGATGGCGCCTAAGTAATACTGGGCGACTTCGCCTTCGGTGGTTCCGGGATACTTGGCCGCCAGGCTGGAAAAGGTTTTCGTCGTCACCTCATCCTTGGCCGCCTGGGTGGGGAAGTTCACGCCACCGGAAGTGGGTGCGCCAATGGACGCTTCCTGCACCGTGATGGCATTGGCCAGCGCCTCTTCGCGCGCCGCCCGCTGGTGTTTCTGATAAACCAGCCAGCCTGCGACCAGGACGGCAACGCCCAACGCAATCGCGCCATAACGGAGTATCTTTTCCCGATGCTCTTCGAAGAAGCTTACCGTCTGCCCGACTTCGAGGGCGAACTTGTCACTT